>NZ_JBHSGO010000185.1:0-17794 GCF_042654485.1 Falsiporphyromonas endometrii
GAATACTTTTGTGCATCGTCTTACTTTTAAGTTCTTATGATAAAGATAAGACAATTGGGGCTGAATTCTGTGAAGTTTTTCAGCCCCTTATTTTTTTGTCGCAAAAACTTTTATCGGACAGCAATAATCTTTAATACACCATTATTGTCTGAATAAGAGGGTTTTAACACATCGAAAGGGATCTGATTTTGCAGAATCACCACATATATATCATAACTATCTACAGATATTAGATACCAAAAGCATCGTATACTGCCTGATGCAACAATTGTCTTATTTTCATTGACATAATCCTCTTGTTTGTACGATCCGGATATGTTCGGTTGCTGAAAAATATAAATATCACATCATTGTCCGGATCAACCCAAAAACATGTCCCCGTAAATCCAGTATGACCATATGTATTCTGAGATGCAGAACGAGCAATATAATTTAGATTGCGGGCTCGTTGCTTATCAAAGCCCAAGAAGCGAAGATTATCTCGGTCTTTAGTATTGATAAATGTATCAAACACCTTTCTATCAATAAGCTGTTTTCCGTTATACATTCCATGATTGCGATATAAAAGCATCAACTTAGCAAATTCTTCAGCGGAAGCATATAAACCGGCATTTCCGGAGCATCCTCCAAGACATGCTGCGGACTCATCATCAACCGTACCTTGAATGACCTGCTTTCTTATAAAACGATCAATTTGTGTCGGTGCACATTGTTCAGGGTTCAATCCCTTTTGAATAGGATTAAACATAATCCTGGCTCCCATTGGCTTATAAATCCTTGCCTCCATCAATTGGTCTAAAGGCATTCCACTAACCTTTTCAACCATCTGTTGTAACAAAATAAAGTTAATATCACTATAGACATACCTTCCTCTGGAAGTAAGCTTGCAACCGGCAATTCTTGACATCATCTTCTCTTTAAAATCCTTACTAACCCAAATATTTTTTGCAAAAAGATTAGGATAGTCTTCGGACTCAGTTATAGAAATGTAATTTGGATTAAATCTAAATGCTTCATAGCCCCAGGCATCAGTATCAATTTTCACATAACCTGGCAAAGGTTTGAATGAAATAAGGGGATAAGGATAGGACTTAGGATCAATCAAATCTTTATAGAAATTGATCCCGGCTGGCAAACCTGAACGATGCAAAAGAAGCTCTTTTATAGTCAGACTACCAACTTTGGTACCCTTAAATGAAGATAAAATATCTTGCACTTTCGTTTTTAAAGAAAGCTTCTTATCACCAATCATCAGCATTACTGCAGGAGTAGTAGCAGCCGCTTTGGTTACAGAGGCCAGGTCATACATCAATTCATTGGTAACAGACTTCTTTTTATCATAAGTCAAAGATCCAAAACAGCCATCGTATATAACAGCTCCTTTATGAAGAGCCACAATTTGACATCCGGGCATAGCTCCATCTTCAATAGCTTTGGAAGCAATCACTTCGACTTTATTTTTCAAAGCAACAACTTTGTAATTATCCTTATCAGCAAATTTTAATGAAGAAATATTGTTACAATATTTAGGAGAAAATCTATCTTTAAGTAAAGTACTATCTATCTCTGATTGATAGGTTCCCAAAGCTCTTTTCATCGCTTGTTGATAAAGTTTTTCATCTTTAGCAGACAACTTAAGCTCATACTCCATCTGCGGAGATGTAATCTTGTTGGCACAGGCAATTTGAGCTTGACCACAAGCCTCAAATGCATTGACCAAGACTTGAGGCTCTTCTTTTAAAGACAACTTATTGTATATATAAGGGGTATTAAGAATACACAAAACTACATGCTTGCTTGAAATTAGCTTATTGACAATCGAACTAAACCGTTCCGGATACTTAGTGGACAAAGAGATCACAATGGTATTATAATCAGCTAGATCATCAAGAAGATTTTGCTCCTTTTTATCCGATGGAACCGGATAAAAAAACTGTTTAACGACCCCCTTTAACTTCAGTTGACGGCCAAAATCCGTCTGAGATTTTACTCCAAGTTGCAACACCGCAGTACTATCATTGGAGACAATTGGCAAATAGTCTACTCCATGTTTTATTTGGATAGATTGGAACCACAACTTGTCACAGAAAGATGTAAAATGCCTGTTATTAAGCATTTTACGTATATCTGTCGGTTTGTAATCACTTGGATTCTTTTGATTAATAATCAGAGCATATTTATATTCAAGCACTCGTCTACATTTCTGCTCTATATCGTTCTCAGTCAGATAGCCATCTTTGATAGCTCTAATAACGTCTGAAGCAATAGTTTGGGGATTGGTTGGTCCAAGTAAAATATCGACTCCCGCCTTTAGAGCTCGCGTTCCAATCTGATAATCCCCTGGAATCTGCATACCACTCATCTCCATTCCATCAGTGAATATCAATCCTCCAAAATGCAATTTATTGATCAACAAATCAGTAATAATAGCATAGCTCATAGATGAAGGGGTATGAGGTTGAGACTCAAAAGCCGGTACCTGCAGATGACCTACCATTACCGACCCGTATCCACCATTGATATAATGTTGAAAAGGTTTTAGTTCGATTTGATACAATTGCTGCTTGGAGCCACTGATCAGAGGGAGGACTTTATGTGAATCTACATTTGTATTGCCATGTCCCGGGAAATGCTTTGCACAAGACAAGACTCCACCATCTTCAAGTCCAGCAGCATAAGCCAAGCCCGAACTTATCACATCTGCAGGATTCTCTCCAAAACTTCTAGTCCCAATAACAGGATTATCCGGATTATTGTTAATATCGAGATCAGGAGCAAAATTGACCTGTATTCCCATTATCTTGCATTGCTCTGCAATCTGCCTGCCATACCAATAGATATATCGAGGATCCTTGATATGACCAAGAGCCATTGCTCGCGGATATCGAGGAGCATCTTTGAGCCTCATCCATAATCCAAACTCACCATCTAAAGATATTAGCAAAGGAATCTTTGCCTCAGATTGCAAAATACGATTCATCTCATATTGCTTCCCTACAAATCCCTTTTGGTACAAAACTCCTCCAATAGCGGTCTCTCTAACCAACCTTTTAGCAGCATCTATATTACGACTACTTGTCGAAGGCCATATAATAGGCATGATAAGTTGCCCTATGCGCTGCTCAAGTGTCATCGAATTGTACTTCATATCTACCCATTCTTTCATTTTCTTCTGATCGACATGATCAACCAAAACAGTCGGTTTTACTAATCTTGTCTGTGATAGTAAGAAATATGGGAAAAGACTAAAAGTCACTATAAGGGATGCAAAAAGGAGAATGCGTTTCATAAAAATATAAATGAAGATATAGAAACTATTTACCTGGTACCAAATTTTTTGAAGATCATATCTTCTTCAATATCAAGAATAATAAGTTTGCCATCAGGCGTATAATTAAAGTTTTTGCATTTAAAGAGATCAGAAAATAATTTGTTGGCCTCTATACGGGTGATATATCGTCCATAAGCCCAAGCCCTGGCTTCTGCCATCTTCATAGCAATCATTTCATCTAACTTAGCAGAAAGCTCTGACTCTTCTCCCTGCAATATTGCATCAACAGAAGATACCACAATTGAAGCTGCTTGACTACTTTCGATACTTGCAGGAGTAGCAATAAGATGATAGGTATCATCATCTAACTTTTCGATCTCAAAACCAATTTTTGCCAAATGATCAATGACCCAATCCAGGTTGGTTGTTTCAGCGAAGTTGAGCTGTTCGGGAAATAAAAGTTGTTGTTGTTCCAAACCATTGAGATCTCTATCTTCCATAAATTGGTCATATAATACACGAATATGAGCCCGTCTAAAATCAATCAAAGTTAGAGAGGACTCCCTTTCATAAGTCAAGAAACGGCGCTTATAAACAAACACAGGTTGAGAATCTCTTATTCCTTCATCCGAATCAAATAATGGATCTGAGAGTTGAAGATTAGCCTTTGAAACCCTTACTACAGACTTTTGTACAGATGTCTGAGCGGGAATATCCACCCTTTCGGAAGAAACATTATAAGAAGTAGAAGAAGGATGGTCATCATCATAAGACAATGCAGAAACCTTTGATACAATCTTTTTTGTTTCTACCAAAGGTGAAGATACTTTTGAAACCTTGTCTTTGGCCCTTTTATTATCCTTAAAATTATTAAGTAAATTGCTCCATGAAACATCGGAGATAGCCGTTCCGCCAACTCCGGGAGTTCCATCCATTCCTTGGGAGGGATCAACAGCTACAGGATCTACATCAAAAGGATTGTATGATGTATCAACATCTACCGGAGGCATTTCAAGCTGTCCTTCTTGAGGCCCTGTATATGCCGGTATGTCAACAAGATGCTCCACGTTGAAATCAATAGTTGGGACAGCATGACTTGAGGCTAACCCATCCCGTATCATTGATTCCAAAAACTTAAATATCACTTGTTCATTCTCAAACTTAATCTCTGTCTTTGTTGGATGGATATTTACATCTATTGTTTGAGGATCTACATTAAAATAGACAAAGTAATTTGGTTGCTCACCGGTTCGAAGGAAAGGCTCGTACGTCTTAGTTATAGCTTTATGGAAATAGGGGTGCTTCATAAATCTTCCATTGACAAAGAAAAACTGCTTAGCACCTCTCTTTCTTGCACCTTCCGGTTTACCGATAAACCCATCTATTGTACCAAAAGGAAACTTCTGATTGATAGGGATCATGTCCTTTTCATACCTTTTTCCAAGAGTATCTAAGATACGAATCTTATGCTTGGATGCCGGTAAAATATAATGCAACTTATTATCAAAATAGACCTCAAATGTCACTTCCGGATGGACCAACACGATGTGTTCAATCTCCTGTATAATGTTTTTCTGCTCTGTATCAGAACTTCTTAAAAACTTCCTACGAGCCGGTACATTAAAGAATAGATTCCTTACCGAAAAAACACATCCTTGAGAAGCAGTACATAATTCTGAAGAGAGAACCTCCGAAGCGGAGATATGTAATTTAGTGCCGAGTTCTTGATCTTTTGTTTTCGTAATAAGTTCTACCTGTGCAACGGCAGCTATCGAAGCCAAAGCCTCCCCCCTAAACCCCATTGTCTTCAAAGAAAAAAGATCATTCACCTCTGTTATCTTAGATGTGGCATGCCTCTCAAATGCCATACGAGCATCAGACTGAGTCATACCAACTCCATCATCAATGATTCTGATCAACTCCTTTCCGGCGTCCAATATTTCAATACGAATAGTCTTTGCTTGAGCATCGAGAGCATTTTCCACAAGTTCCTTAACCACAGAAGCCGGTCTTTGAATAACCTCTCCTGCCGCTATTTGGTTGGCTATATTGTCAGGTAATAGATGAATAATATCATGTCCCATATATCAGAATATATTTATACCCCATCGTTTCAATACAAATACAATAGCAACGGCTGCAGCCAAGAAAATGCATATGCGCACAATCTTCTGCAAACGATCTGCAGAACCATCCTTTATTCTTTTGTTGAGCAGATGAGAAGTACCCTCTATAAATGAGCCTCTTATGGCCTCTTCAGCCTCCTGCTTAATTTTTCCCTCATCCATATTATCCAAGTCCTGCTCTGTAGGAACTAACTCCCCATCCTCAATCATTTGCCTCTTTATCTCAGCAATTCGCTTCTCAAGTTGCAACTTTCGTTCATCCGTATAAATCAAAGGATGGTTAAACTTTCTTGGTTTTCTTGGATTATAGTAGGATTTGAATATACCCATTTTAGATAGTTATAAGTAGGTTCAGTATATGGTTCGACATTGTCTCTTCTGATGTAATTTGACAATCTGCTATTGCGATGCTCTGTGATAGAGCGATCATTGACAAAAACATCACTCTTCATTCCAGATTTATCTATATTCTTCGACTCTTTGTCTTTGCTCATGTGTTTATTTAAAGCATCATAAGCCCTAAGAGCTGCCTGCGCTCCGCTAAACCGTCTTAGATCAGACAAAGTTATCATTGACTTTTGAGCAACAGAATCAGTTTGAGTCGAATCATTATCCGTAAAAATATCTTCAGGACTTTTTGGTCTAATATTATCCAACCACTTAAAAGCATCCAATTTTCGTATGGAAGGATCTGTCTTTAGAGTCGGATAAATCTTACCTTCTGCCGGTATCCATATAGCTTTCTGAATAGAATCATTATCAAGGAATAAATACATTTCATTTGATTTCATTCTATTCATAGCATAATAATCCTGTGTTTTCTCTTTGGCAAGGTAATAGATGCTGTTGACATCCTCAAAAGCCTCTACATAATTGACTACACTATCTTGGAAAAATACATTAAGCAAACTACACGAAATCTGATTGTACATAGCTGTGTCAATTTGCTCCATTCCAATAACATTGCTTGATGCTGTCACTGCATATAAACTGTCAGACTTAAAAAACGACTTTACAGTATCTGCAGAAAGCTGATCTTTGTCCTGCCACAAAGAAACATCCTTGCACAGAAATAATACCGAATCTACCGACATATACTCCATCGAATCCGACACAGCTTGAGCATCATTACTATAAAGCCGCATGTGATGATATGCCCTTATGATATGACAATCTACAGAATCTTTCACTATGGAATCTACAGCCGTATCCTTTCCAATAGAATCAAGTTTGGATATTAGAGAATCATTGCCACTAACGGTTGTATCTGAAGGCAGCGTTTTTTTCTCCTGCAGAGTTGAATCAGAACTTGTCGTAAGATTAGACGTTACAGAATATGTCATCTTTCTTATCGGACGTAAAGGGTTACTTTTTGGCAAATCTTTGTAAGTAATCAATTCTAACGAATCGGCACCAACATACAATGTATCCTTTCGTGAATAGTCAACAGCAAATGATCTCAGTGTGGCAAATGCATACTGCCGTTCCTCATCATAATAACCATACTGCCCAAAAAGCATTACCTTCTTGACAGAATCATCAATGGACATGTTTCCAAATACTTCACCAAACTTTTTTGCGCCATCGTAATAGATTGAATCGCCATTTAGGACAGCATTCTTAGAATGAACGGTCGAGTTGTCCAACAAAATACCAACATTCTTTTCGGTATCATAAGTACCTCTCGTCGTTTCGATATATCCAGAATCCGACTCAATCAATGTCTGACCTAAAATAGTAGCTATATGTGTGGTTGTATTGTAACGAAGTTCTTGGGTTGTCAAGGTGAAGTTTTTATTCTCTAAAACCACATTTCCAGTAAAATAGGCCTCATCCGTTATCGTATTATACTCACCATAATCTGATGTCAATGTATTTTCAGGATCAGTAATGGTACCTCCTTCAAAATAGTAACCGGTCGAAGTATTCCTATCATAATCCAAAGAATCAGTATACAAAACAGCCTTACCATTTTCCAAGCGAACATGATCTCTCAACCTCGCTATTCTCGCAATACCATCGTAATACAACGAATCAGAATAAATATCTATGGTATCCTCACTCATATGAATGTTGCCATATCCGTTGAATGAGTTTGTAGACTCATTGAGATATGCACTGTCACATTGCATAGATGCCTTGCCATGAGAAAGGGAGACATTGCCTATAAGACGTTTGAAGTCCGGTTTAAAGTCTTTATCATATGTCAACTGGTCTGCATGTTCAAGTATAATCCTTTTCTTGGGAGGAGTTTGAGGTTTTCCTACAAGCAGAGATAGTCCCAACCAAGAAATGGCAAGGACTATCAAAATAATCGATCTATTGTTTTTGCTAAAGGAGGACATTGCTCATTGTTCAGAGTGATTCCATCCAGGATACTGAAACTTACAATTCCTGTATTCCGGATTCATATAAACGTAAGTCGTTTTTTGCTTATCTCTAATCCAGCTGTCTATGACCTTTTGACGCTTATCATTCAAAGCCATATTTTTAATAATCTGAAAATCATCAACTAAGTTAGCCTTATGACCTTCGTTCTCACTTTTCAACTTAACGATGGCAATCTCTTTTTGTCCTTTATCATTCGTGATGATAAATGGTTGCGTGATATCTCCAACTTTAAGACCATACACTGCTCTTGAAATATCTTGAGGAAGATCTTCCAACTTAAAAAAGGCCGAACCACCAAGTTCACTATTCTCTTTCATATTCATCATAAGGCCCTCATTTTTGAAAGTATTCTTATCCTCAGAATATAGTCTTACAGCATTTGCAAAACTTATCTTCCCGTCAGTAATAACCTTTCGAATAGAATCAAGACGATTTACTGAAGCATCAAGAACCTTATCATCAAACTTAGGAGTAAGAAGAATCTGTCTAAAATTAATCAAGTCACCCTTATGATCAATTAATTGAACAATATGATAACCGGCATCAGTCTTTATAACTTGGGAAACATGCTTACTATTTTCAGGTAAGTTAAAGACAACATCAGCAAACTCCGGATCCAAAGAAGCTCTGCCTACATATCCATACTCGCCACCCTGCATTGCTGTTCGCTTATCCTCGCTATAAAGTCGAGCCAAAGTGGTGAAATCGCTCTTTCCAGAATTAACTTGATCAGCAAAATCACGCAACTTTGCTTTGACATCATCAATGGCAGACAAAGGAATTTGTGGCTTAAGTGCTATAATCTGCACTTGGAGACTGGTTGGCACAAAAGGAAGACTATCTTGCGGAATAGATGCATAAAAACTGCGAATATCAGAAGGCGATACTTTGACATTAGCAACTATTTTTTGTTGCATCTGACGAACAATCTCTCCATTCTTTGCCTGACGCCTCTGATCGTCTCTGATTTGTGAATACTTCTTTCCAAAGTACTCTTCCATCTTTTCTCTTGTCCCAAAATAATTGGTAATGGCATTGTTGAGCCAATTATCTACATTACGATTGACCATAGCATCGTCCACCTTGATACTATCTATTTTCGCCTGATTTAGGAACAATTTCTGAACTGCTATCTGCTCAGGAATGAGACAATCTGCATCCTTACTGACTTGATGGCCTTCACTCATCATATAGACTTTCTGGCCTTCAACATCACTCTTAAGAATGGGTTCATCTCCAACCATCCATATCACTTCATCTATCACATTCTTCTGAGCCGACACCACAGATGTTGATGCCAACGCAGCCATGGCTACCATAGCCACTGAAAATATACGCTGCTTATAGGTCATTTGCTAATATGTTAATTTGCTAAATCGGACAAAAATTTAATTCGTACCAATCGAATCTCTTCTCTAGAATACTCATCACCCAATTCATCTTCTGCATCTTCAATAGAATCAGTTGTTGAAGTCTTGAAATAGTCATAAATATCCTCTACATGATCCGGGTCAATCAAATCATCGATGGCATAATCAATACTTATTCGAGTACCGGAATAAACAATTGCCTCAATCTCGTCCAAAAGCTCTTCAATATCCAGATTGTGACTATTAGCAATATCGTCTAAAGCCACTCTAAGATCAATCTGTTTAACTATTGCCAATTTGACTTTGGATTTGTTTGGAACTGTTTTTACTCTGAGATCTTCCGGACGCTCAATATCATTATCCTCAACATGGCGTTTAATGAGAGCAATAAATTCCTTACCATAACGCTTTGCCTTGCCTGCTCCAACACCTTGAATATTTTGCAACTCTTCCATCGTAATCGGATAGAAGGTAGCCATTGCTTCTAAACTGACATCTTGAAATATCACATAGGTAGGCACCTTATTGTGTTGAGCAACCTTTTTCCTCAAATCCTTCATCATTGAAAAGAGTATTGGATCGACTGCTCCACCGGAGCCTCCTCCAGCCATCTGTGGCACATCCTCCTCATCCTCTTCCTCTTCTAATGATGGGATCTTAAAGCTAACGGGTTTCTTGATATATTTCTTGCCCGATGAAGTTAATTTCAAAAGGCCATAGTTGTCAATATCTTTCTCAAGATACCCCTCTATAAAGGCTTGACGAATAATGATACTGAGCAACTCTTCACTTACATCTTCACATGTACCAAAACACTCCAACTTATCGTGCTCAAAAGATGTGACATCTCCGGAGTCATCTCCCAAAAGCACCTTAATTACATAATCCTCCTTAAACTTCCCTTTAAGTTCTTGGACTGCTAACAATACGTTTACTAATAATTCTTTCGCTTCCACCTGTTTTGCTGGCATCAAACAATTATCACAACTGCCGCAATTATCCTGCTTATATTCTTCTCCAAAATAATGCAAGAGTAATTTGCGACGACAAACTCTCGATTCGGCATATGCAGCAGTTTCTTCAAGTAACTGCCTGCCTATCTCTTGCTCACTGATAGGTTTCCCTTGCATAAACTTCTCAAGCTTCTCAAGGTCTTTCCTACTATAAAATGCGACACAAAGTCCTTCGCCACCATCTCTTCCGGCTCTACCGGTCTCTTGGTAATAGCCTTCCAAACTCTTAGGCATATCATAATGAATGACGAATCTAACATCCGGCTTATCAATTCCCATACCAAAAGCGATAGTCGCAACGATTACATCTGCTCGCTCGCTGAGAAAGGCATCTTGGTTTTCGGCTCTTTCCTTGGCATCCATTCCTGCATGATAAGGTAAAGCCTTAATCCCGTTTGCACACAAAATCTGCGCAAAGGTAGTAACCTTATTTCGACTCATGCAATAGACAATACCACTTTTATTGGGATGAGATAAAATAAATTTGACAATATCTCTGTCAACATCCTTGGTTTTCTTTCTAACCTGGTAATATAAATTAGGACGATTGAAAGAGCTTTTGAATATGACTGGATCTTTCAGAGCCAGATTTTTAGTAATATCATGTTGTACTTTTAAGGTAGCTGTTGCCGTGAGGGCAATTACTGGTTTTCCGGGTGAAATCTTATCTATTACTGGTCGTAACTCACGATATTCCGGTCTAAAATCGTGTCCCCACTCAGAGATACAATGAGCTTCATCTATAGCATAAAAAGAAATCTCTACACCTTTTAAAAACTCAATATTTTCCTCTTTGGTCAATGATTCCGGAGCTACATACAAAAGCTTAGTTTTACCCGAAGATACATCAGACTTTACCTCATCCACTTGGGCTTTATTCAAAGAGGAATTAAGTACATGGGCAACACTATTCTTGTCACTTACGAAACGGATAGCATCTACTTGATTCTTCATCAAAGCAATCAAAGGTGATACAACAATAGCTGTGCCAGGCAACATCAGCGCAGGAAGTTGATAACAAAGGCTTTTGCCACCTCCTGTCGGCATCCTTACAAATGTATCCTTTCCGTTCAACACATTTCTTATGATAGCCTCCTGGTTTCCCTTAAAGGCATCAAACCCGAAATACTTTTTCAGCTCTTCATATAAAACATCCGGCATATCAATCAATCTTATAAATTGGACTCAAAGTCCCATTATTCTCAAACAATCAAAGTTTACTTTTTTGGTTGTTCTTTTCATATTCTTGTTGAGCAAAAGCTGCATCAACAATTAGCTTCTTTTCTCCATTGGTGGGCATATCAAACATAGCCTCAATCATTATTGTTTCGACTATTGCCCTCAAGCCTCTTGCTCCAAGCTTTTCTTCGATAGCTTTATCGACGATATAATCCAATGCATCTTCTTTAAAGATAAGACTTATACCATCCATTTCAAATAGCTTCTTATACTGACGCGTAATAGCATTCTTAGGCTCTGTAAGAATTTTTTTAAGTGTCGCTTTATCCAATGGATTGAGATAGGTCAAGATCGGAAGACGTCCTATAATTTCCGGGATCAATCCAAAAGATTTAAGATCCTGATGAGTTACATACTGAAGCAAATCTTCGGTATCGATCCTTTTGGTATGTTGAGCAGAGGTGTACCCAACAACCCTTGTGTTGAGTCTTTTGGCTATTCTCCTTTCAATACCATCAAATGCACCGGCACACACAAAAAGGATATTTTTTGTATCCACACTTATCAGTTTTTGATCCGGATGCTTTCGTCCACCTTCAGGAGGCACATTGACAATCGATCCTTCCAGAAGTTTCAACAGACCTTGCTGTACGCCTTCCCCACTTACATCTCTCGTGATAGATGGATTGTCACTTTTACGAGCTATTTTATCTATCTCATCTATGAATACAATACCTCTCTGTGCTTCAGGAACATTGTAGTCTGAAGCTTGAAGAAGTCGAGTAATGATACTTTCGATATCTTCTCCCACATATCCTGCCTCCGTAAGGACAGTTGCATCAACAATCGCAAACGGAACCTTAAGCATTCTGGCAATCGTTCTTGCCATAAGCGTCTTGCCGGTACCGGTAGGCCCCAACAAGATAACATTGCTTTTTTCTATCTCCGTCTCATTCTTATCCTTAGGTTGCATTAACCGTTTATAATGGTTGTACACCGCAACTGACAAATATTTCTTTGCGGCATCCTGCCCCACCACATAAAGGTCCAAAAACTCTTTTATCTCCTTAGGCTTTGGTAGATCTTCTTTCTTCAAAAAGGTCTCTTTAGCACCTAATTTTTCGATTGTTATCTGCTTGGATATCTCTCCTGCCCTACTGGCGCAAGATAAACAAATACTACCGGAAAGTCCTTCAATAAGGGGTCCTACTTGACTCTCCGGCATTCCACAAAAATCGCAATACTCTTCAGAACTTTTCTTCTTCGTCATGAAAATAAAGCTTATTCGTGTTTTGTTAGAATCTTATCAATCATCCCATAGTCAAGAGCCTCCTGAGAAGTCATCCAATAGTCTCTATCACTATCTCTTTCAACCTCATCATATGGTTTTCCGGAATGCTTGGCTATAATATCATAAAGTTCTTTCTTAACCTTGAGTATCTCTCTTGCTGCAATCTCAAGATCACTTGCCTGTCCTTGCATACCACCAAGAGGTTGATGAATCATTACCCTGGAGTGCGGAAGAGCAAAACGCTTACCTTTTTCTCCTGCCACAAGAAGTATAGAAGCCATAGAGGCTGCCATACCGGTACAAATTGTTGAAATCTCAGAACTAATATATTGCATAGTATCATAAATACCATAGCCAGCATAGACCGATCCACCAGGTGAGTTAATATAGATAGATATATCCTTACCGGGATCGCTACTGTCAAGGAAAAGCAACTGTGCCTGGATAACATTGGCAGTATAATCATCAATTTGAGTTCCCAAAAAGATAATTCTATCCATCATTAATCTTGAAAACACATCCATTTGAGCAACATTAAGCTGTCTTTCTTCCATAATAGTTGGAGAAATATAATTGCTCTGAATATTCATATAACTTTCTAACGCCAAGCTATTCATTCCCAAATGGCCTGTGGCAAACTTTCTGAATTCGTCTGTTCTATTCATCAATTTTTTCTATTAGTTGTATCTCAGTTAATATATTAATAAGACACTTATAAAAAGCAACAACAAACCTGTGCAGTCACTGCTTATAACAAAGGTAACAAATCTACATTAGATACAAAGCAGAAGAAATTATTTTAGCTATACACTATAAAATGGATTCCATTGTATTCATAACTATGGAGTATCATAATATACATATGGTATATTGAGACATAGAGATGACACACCCTTGTTATCATATAATTCATTTTTTATGAAACTACAGCACAAAAGCAATCTGCTTGGCTACTTTTGATATTCTGGTTCAGTCCCGTCTACGAGTCCACTTCTTTCAAAAGTAGCACTATCAACCTTTTGCAATTCCACCCAATTTATTCGTCAATTGATGAGAATGGACCTTAGTTCAACGTTCTCTTACTGTAAGTGACAATTCTATATATCACCAATGCAATCCCTATTGAACACATTCAAAAACAAACTACCTCCAGATCATTATAATCAAAACTTTCATCTGACAGAATGATGTAAATCAGAGATGCAATGAGGTGTACTACAAACAACAATCATAATCCACTCTTTTTGCAATGTGCAAGTTGCACAACAAAATTATGCTATGTACCTTTGCCGAAAATTTGAGGGCGGACTAAGCAATATTGTGCAATGTCTCATAGGGAATCCGGTTGAGCCGGAGCTGTACCCGCAGCTGTAATCCTCACATAAAAAGGACTTAGTAATATGCCACTGTCGCAAGATGGGAAGGCCTAAGCAACCTGAGGAAAGCCAGAAAACCTCCTTAAATTTTTTGATTTATAGCTTCCGGGGTCAGAAGCGAAATGTCAGTTTATTGTCATTTGTATTGTGCTCTCTTGACCTCGTTGAACTTAATTTGAAATACAAATGGCAAGAAAATTATTTTATCTCATCTCTGTTTTATTGTTTCCATTAGCTATGATGTCTCAGACTCACATCATCTTTGGGCGTGTGACTGACAGTAAGACGAAAGAGCCTTTGGTAGGTGCTAACGTCTACATTCGTGGTACATCGGTAGGAACAACAACAAATTCCAAGGGTATATTTGCAATCGAAAAGCTCAAAAATGGGACCTATACTTTGACTGTGTCCTACCTTGGATACAAGACACTGGAGCATAAAGTTCAAGTCAACAATAACAATATTGAGGTTTCAATTGCATTGGATGAAAACACTAATCTTCTTGACGAAATAGTAGTTACCGGTACCGGTACCGAACACCTCGTAAGACAAGCTCCCGTTCGCACTGAAGTAATCAATAGAAAAGCTCTTGATGCCTATGGTGGTCGAAGTATTGAAGATATTTTATCCGGTATTAGTGCATCATTCAATTTCAATGAAAGTGCCATGGGAAGTGGCATGAAAATGAATGGTCTTGGCAATGCTTACATTCTTATCCTTATTGATGGCAAAAAAATACATGGAGATGTCGGTGGTCAAAACGACCTTAGCCTCATCAATCCCTCCAATATCGATCGTATTGAAATCGTCAAAGGAGCTGCATCTTCACTATATGGATCGGACGCAATAGCCGGAGTAATCAATATTATTACGAAAAAACAGCATGGGAAATCTGAGATTACCAACTCGCTTAGGACAGGAAGCTATGGCCAACTTATAGACCACATGACCACCTCTTTCAAAATCGGAGACTGGAGATTATCCCTTAAAGGGGATTATAAACAGTCAGACGGGTGGAAAAATACGGACAAGGAGCTCATGAGAAACGGTACAGTGAAAGATCATTCCGTTACTATGACTTCCAATCGTTTTTTTGACTACAAATTTACTCCTCGCATTGATTGGAAACCCTCTTCTTCTCAAAGCTATTTTGCAGAAGGTTATTTCTACAACAAAAAGATGTTTCGTCCTTGTGGCGAGCCTAAGTATGATACTTATGGCATGCAATATCTTGCTGGAGGAGGGTCTATTGCAGGTAAATGGCAGCTCGGCACTCTCGGATATATTGATGCAGACTTGTCTTATGATAGAAGAGATTACTATCACAAATATACAGAAATCACGTATGAAGAGTATATCGACAAAAATGGAAGAATGTACCATCCCATCTTTGGCCCGGGTGACAAAGAGCTTCAAAGTAATCAGCAACGCATCTTGAGTAATATCAAAACTGTACTCAAACCTCACCCACAACATCAAATCAATACCGGGTTGGAGTTTAATTATGATTTTCTTGAAGCGCCCCATCGCATTCACGACGACCAAGTAACAGCTTTTACTGCGTCTTTATATGCACAGGATGAATATAAGATTACTGATAATTTCTTTGTTACAGGAGGTTTTCGCATAATCAAACACGATACATTCGGATGGAAAGCAACACCACAGATATCAACACTTTACAGGCTCAAAGATTTCAACTTTAGAGCATCGTTTGCTCAAGGTTTTAAAACGCCAACTCTCAAGGAATTGTACTATCAATACGAAAGGACTATGATGGGAAAACTCATAAGATACGAAGGCAATCTTAAGCTAAAACCTCAAAGTTCAAATTATTATAGTCTTGGAGTAGAATACAATGGCAAGAATATTAGTCTTGCTGTCACGGGCTATTACAACGATCTCAGAGATATGATCGCATTGGTTGTTGTTCCCACTACGCCAAAAAATTCGGCTCGAGGTATTGAAGAGACCATGAGATATATGAATATGGAAAATGCCATATCAAAAGGTGTAGATATAATGGCCAAGTGGCAAATCAACAAGATGTGGATGATTAGTGGAGGATATGGTTACAATGATGCTACCGGCGATGTTCTTGTGAAAGAGGATGATGAAGCGACAGACGCCAAAGTACAAGTAATCAAGCATATGCATCTCGATGATACCGGCTATCATCAAGGCAACTTAAATGTACGCTTCAACAATACATGGAAAGACTACTCTCTTGGAGTAAGCTTGACCGGAAAAGCTCTATCCAAACGATTCTTCCAAAAAGAAATTGGAGGCAATGGCGACGCATACATGCTCTGGAGAATCAATACAACCCATAAGTTCAAAACAAAGTCTCCTATCAAGTTTGAGCTTAATGCTGGTATTGACAACATACTTGATTACAAGGAAACAAAGCCAACGGGATACAACTATGGTACAAAGACTCCCGGAAGGACATACTACATGAATATTATTTTCAAATTCAACAATTAACTAAATTAAAAGACAATGAAAAAGTTTTTGATGACTGCACTCGGTGCATTGATGCTTACAGCGCTTCTTAGTGCATGTAGTAGCAGCGACAATGAGCCAATCGATGAAAACTCATTCGATGGCATCAAAGGTGAACTCGCAAAAGCAGCCAAGATTGACAAAAAACATGATTCAGCAATCTTGCTTGTAACTTTTGGCAGTACATGGGATAATGCTCATGAGACTTATAAGAAAGTAGTTGATCAGTTTAAGAAAGACTTCCCTGATCAAGATGTGTATCTTGCATTTACATCTAAAATTTGTATCACTCGTTGGGGTGCTAAGACAAAGGAATACTTCCCCACTCCTGATTTTTGGTTTAGAGCTATGAAAAAAGCAGGATACAAGAAGATTCATGTTCAATCTCTACACGTTATCCCGGGTGAGGAGTTTGCTATGCTTCGTGACTGGTATGTTAAGGACTTCAACCTTCTTGTAAATGGTGAGGATGCGCCCAAAGATGGTAATATCTTTATTTCTCTTGGTAAGCCTCTTCTTGATGGTGAAGAATCAATCAACAAAGTAGCAGATATTCTTTATAACCAGCACAAAGAAGACTTAGCTAACGGCAAGGCTGTTGCTTTTATGGGTCATGGCAACCCGGAACAAAGCTATGCCTATGGCAATAAGAGCTACGAAGATCTTTACGAAGTACTTCAGAAGAAAGAAAATGGAAACCATATCTTCGTTGGTACAGTAGACCACGGAAGCATGAAGATTGACTTTGTAATCAAAGAAGCTGAAAAGAACTTCAAGAAAGGTGGCACAATGATTCTTCAGCCAATTATGTCTATTGCAGGTGACCACGCTCACAACGATATGGCAGGTAATGAGGAAGATTCTTGGAAGATGTTGCTTAGACAAGCAGGCTTCAACGTCCCTGACAACGACTGCATTATGAAAGGCCTTGGAGACTACCCCGAAATCGTTAAGGTTTGGGAAGAACACTTGAAAGAATCTATGGACGAACAGTTCGGAGCTGAAGAAGATGAAGAATAATCATTAAGAAGTTTCAACAAGGCAACTTGTATAGATTTACGACAAAAGGGGCTGTGTCAAAATTCCATTTGGCGCAGCCCCTTTACTTTGATAAGTTTGTCTATTAAAACTATTGTACAAATCCGATGGTAGTATCCCAAAAAGTGTGTAAAGGAGGTTTATCTTTGAGTCAAAATTAATCATTTCAATTCATTGTTTTGTTCATCCGTCAGGCGGGCATGAAAAACACCGGGGGGATTGGCGTCCGCCCGG
>NZ_JBHSGO010000186.1:0-18045 GCF_042654485.1 Falsiporphyromonas endometrii
TCTGTTTTAGGAGTTCCTGTGAGTCCAATGGTAGCTCCCATCCAAAAATTGGCTGCTTAAACTCAAGAAATGAGAGGTTGCTAAAAAATTAGAGGCTGAATCATTACGAATAATGACACAGCCCCAAAGTGTGTATGGGGTCAGAGTTCCCTAACACGGGAATGAAGGAAATTTAGTATAAGTAAGAGGTGCTTGAGCCCCTTTTTGAGTGTAATAAGGTGTAATATTATTTAACAAATAAAGATTTCTTTCTGCATGCTTCACAGCACCCAAAGAAAAATGATAGAGATGTTTGATTTTGATGTCTGCCGTTATGGTAATTTGTTCGGAGACAAAGGACCATATTTTTATCCTTTGGAGGAACAATCCGCCAAGTAAGATAGCAATCAAAAGTATGGTAAGTAATATGATTAACTTCATGGTCATAGTCTTTTCTTGACCCTCAAGATACTAAATAATATGTATTCTTGCAATGTAACTTAAAGACCAATGTGACTTATTAAACCCTTCTCTTTTGTTCTTTATAGAGCTAAAAAAGATTTAGCGAGCCATTTTTTTTGTTACGTTTGCGTATAAATATAACCATAATGGAGATAGAAAATTTGTACAAAGAATTGTCTTGCAGGATAGATTTACTTAGCAAAAGCATAGTTGATTCTTTTGAGTCTAAGAAACTTGATAGAGGTGAATTGTTGCGCCTTCAGGAGCAGTTGCTTGATTTAGGCCATGATATATCTTTGCGTTTATGCAGTTCTTTGTCTTCTTTATCAAAAGATGGTACGCAAGATTTCGGTTGTAGCGAAGAGAATATGGAGACATCTTCCAATGATAATGATATTACAGATGAAGAGAGATTGTTTAATACTTTGGATGAGCTGTCTTATTCGGATAAATCGGAATATGTGATTGATCAAGGCGAGGAAGATAATGATACGTCTGGAGCAACCTCCCGTGGGTATAAAATCGTAGATCATACTCATAGAGATCTCTCACACAGCACAATCAATCATCAAGAGCAATCTGATAGTGATGATTTGTCTTTGGCAGAGCCGGTATCGAAAGAGGTAAATCAGGCAAATTTGCAACCATTTGTTTTGCGTAAACTTCTTCCTATTGTTGATTATTATGCTGTCTTGAAGATGTGTTTTCACAATCGAGAAGATTTGGTGTCTGATTTTGAAGATCAGGTTGGTTGCTGTGAAACCCTGCTTGATGCTGAGAAATATATTATGGATATCTTTGAGTTGGAAGAGGAAGATGAGACGATGAAGATATTTCTGAAGGCTTTGCAAAAATACTATATGTGACTTATGGCTAAACTAACTATTGTGCCGACCCCGATTGGCAATTTGGAAGATATGACTTTTAGAGCTGTGAGGGCGCTTCAAGAGGCTGATATAATCTTGGCGGAAGATACCCGGACAAGTTCAGTGCTTTTGAAGAGGTATGATATCCATAAGCCGATGTTAAGTCACCATAAGTTTAATGAACATAAGACGACAGAATCAATAATTCAGCGTATCTTAGCGGGCGAAGAGGTGGCTCTGATATCGGATGCAGGTACACCCGGTATAAGTGATCCTGGATTTATGCTCACCAGAGCGGCATCTGAAGCGGGTATTGAGGTTGATTGTCTTCCCGGTGCTTGTGCCTTGATCCCTGCCTTGGTCGATTCGGGATTGCCTATGGATCGGTTCGTCTTTGAAGGCTTTTTGCCTGTCAAAAAAGGACGTCAGACTCGCTTGAAGTTACTCAGTGAAGAGGAGCGTACAATTGTCATATACGAATCGCCCTATCGGGTTTTGAAAACATTGGAGCAACTATCCGAGCATTGTGGCCCGGATCGCCCTGTGGCTGCTTGTCGAGAGATTAGCAAACTTCATCAAGAGATTGTAAGAGGTTCATTGGACGAGGTTGCACAACATTTTAGAGATAATGCACCAAGAGGTGAGTTTGTCATCGTCTTGGGTGGAAAGAAATAAACAAGTAGAAAATTCAAATTTACTAAGCTATGAACAAAAAGTTTTTTGTAGGTCTCGCTATTGCAGCACTTATGCTTACCTCGTGTGGTAAAAACAGCAGTGCATGCAAAGATCTTCAAGCTCAATATGACAGTATTGCAGCTGTTAATGAAGGCCATGAACGAGAAATTAGCCAAATGGACTCTTTAATAAGCTCAGTGTTGCTCAATTTTCAAGAGATCAACCGCATGGAGGGCATGATTAATGTAAGCCCCACGAGTGGAGAAATGCGCAAATCGCAGAAGGAGCGTATTGAAGACAATATGAAGCTCATTAATGAGAAGATGCAGGCTAACAGGCAGGCTATTGAAGAATTGAATGCTAAGTTGGCTAAGTATGGTCAGCAAAACAAGGGTCTTAAAAAAACAATCGAATCACTAAAGAGACAATTTAACGAAAAGTCTGCAGAGGTACAGCGCCTTCAAGATGAATTGGTTAGAAAGAATCTTTATATCGGTATGCAAGATTCGATTATCAATAAGCAAAATTCTGATTTGAATGATCGTGAGACAGAGATAGCATCTCAAAAAGCAGAGCTTGCAGAGCAAGACAAGCAAATCCATACTGTACGCTATTGCATCGGTACAAATGCCGACCTCAAAGAGATGGGTGTCCTCGTAAAGGGCCGTTTGAATATTGGTTCTTCAGCTAATATGAACTACTTTACCACAGGTGATCTTCGAAAGATTTCTCAAATTCCTCTTCATTCTAAAAAGGCTGATATTTTGACCAGTCATCCTTCTGAAAGCTATGAGCTAATCAAGAATGCGGACAAGATGCTTACTTTGGTGATTAAGAATGCAGACAAGTTCTGGTCAAATTCTAAGGTATTGGTAGTTAAGGTAAAATAAGTCATAATGATTAAGAACATCTTTGTAGATTTGGACGATACCCTTTGGGATACTTTCAACAACAACAAAGAATGTCTTAATGAAGTCTATGCCGACCTCGGATGGGGTCGGCATTTTGCTTCTTTTGAGACGTTCTTTGAAAAGTATTACTGTATCAATGATCGTCTTTGGGGTGAATATCGCAAGGGGTTGATCAATAAGAACGAACTAACACTTACTCGTTTTAGAGAGCCTTTGGAAGGAGTGATTTCTCTTACTGATGAGGAGATCCTGATGATCAATGATCGCTTTTTGGCCAGTTCTGCCAGTAAGACCGGTGTTGTCGAAGGAGCTCTTGAGGTGTTGGAATATCTCCACAATCGTTATAAAATTGTGGTTGTAAGTAATGGTTTTAGAGAAGTTCAAGATGCTAAGTTGAGAAATAGTGGTCTTGCTCCTTTTGTCGATTTTATGGTGCTTTCGGAGGATGTCGGTATCAATAAGCCTCACAAGATGATTTTTGATCGGGCTCTCTCCACCTGTCGTGGTCGTCGTGCCGAGACTGTAATGATCGGAGACAGCTGGGATGCTGATATTGTTGGTGCCCATAATGCCAAGATTCCATCTGTATGGTTCAATCCTTATAAATTGAATATGCCGGAAGATGGTACAACACGACCGGTACGTCAAATTGCTAAATTAAGAGACTGTCTGGAGTTTTTATAACAAATTCTATTGTAATCACAGTCTTATCCAACAACTTTGAATAATTGATTTGTATTGGTCGAGATGATTGATACAGTTGGTAGAATTGGTAGCTCTCAAGGCTGCTACTGCTTTTTATTATAAATGAAAACGATTATGTCTGTTCGTGTCAAAAGAATTGTTGAGTCTCTTTTGATACTTTTCTTTGCGTGCTTTGTCAATTCCTCTTTTCTCCTTTATGCACGTCCAATAAATAGCTTTGAAGCAAAGACTATTGCTTGCCGTTTCTTTGAAAGCCGAAGTACTCTTAGAGGCGAAGTCAATAATCTTGTACTTGTAAAGGCTCCTGTTTTGTCACATTCTTTGCGAAGTGATGATATTCAGAATAAAGAATGTGTACACTTGTACTACATCTTCAATAGAGGTAATTTGCCGGGCTTTGTTATTGTATCGGGTGATGATCGACTTCCTGAGGTCTTGGGGTATGGTCTTTCCGAAAGTTATTCGGAGGATGATATGCCATGCAATTTGAAGGAATATCTTCAGCTGTTTGATGCCTATGTTGCCCGAATGATTATGGGTGAAGAGTCGATCCCGTTGAGAAAATCTTCATGTGATCGATCTCAGTCCCCTCTTCTAAAAAATATTGCTTGGAATCAAGGCTATCCATGGAATAGTGAGACTCCGATGATAGAAGGCAGACATTGTCCTGTCGGCTGTGTCGCTACTGCTACAGCTCAGATTATGAGGTATTACAAATGGCCCGAAAAAGGAGAAGGGAGTCATTCTTATAAGTGGAGGGATCAGAGATTGTCGGTGAATTATGATGTTCCTTATGATTGGGATTCGATGCCGGAGCGATTTGATCATGTCCGTCAGGCAAAACCCAATGAGATAAAAGCCTTGGGTACTTTGTGTGCTCATGTTGGTATGGCTGAGGATATGCTATACACATTGAGCGGGAGTGGTGCGTATGATGTCCATGTAATAAGAGCTTTGAGAGATCATTTTCATTACGATAAAGGCATATATCTCTATCACAGAAATCTTACCACTCAACAGGAATGGGAGAGTAGAATTAGAGCCGAACTGGATAAGAAAAGACCTGTTTTATATTCAGGATATGGTACCAATGGAGGTCATGCTTTCGTGTGTGATGGCTATGATGAGAGAGGTCTTTTTCATATCAATTGGGGGTGGGGAGGTCTTTCGGATGGATATTTCCCCCTCAATGCCCTTAATCCTCCCGAGTTGGGTACGGGGGGAGGTATGGGAGGCTTCAACTATGGACAGAGCATCGTTCTAAATTTTGTGCCTGATTATGATTTTTCCTCTCAGATGAAACCTACTGAAGTGGAGTGTTGGGGACTCACACAAACGACTTCAGGTGGTCAAGTGCAGTGTCGTTTGAGAGTGAGCATGCAACAGGTAAGACATTTGGATTCAGAGATTCGTTTGGTGGTTGAGAATGCTTCGGATCCGACTGATCGGTATGTAACACCAACACAAGCCAAATCTTTTGTTGCGCCAACCTCTTATGATGTGGATATGTATTATATTCTTCAAGAAAAAGGTGCCAAGCTACAACTTTCCAAACCCAATGAGAAGTATATAGTCTATGCCGAATCAAAGGCTGAAGATGGTGCATTTCATCGTCTTCAGAAGGTGTATGGATGCAATGATCATCTCATCTTACATAGTGATGCTTCGTGTAATATCAGATATTTTGAGAAACCTCCCATCAGCTTGACTTATTTGGATATTAAAGATGAAGCTCAAGCAAGTCTTGTGAGTTTTGAAAAGAGCAAGGTTGAGTGTTCTATCCATAATATGGCCAACCTGGAGGCTCTCACGGATGTCTTGCTTTATTTCTACAAGGCCGGTACGAAGCAATTGCTCTTTAGTACCAATTATAGATGCGTCTTCCCTGCTGTCACTGTAAAAGAGTTTTCTTTTGATATCGATAGGTTGGGGCTATATGCCGACCAATCTGTTGATATTGTTATTGCCATACCAAAATACAAGATGATTAAAACGCTGCTTTCTAATGTACTTGTATCTGATCCTGATAAACATAGAGATGGCTATTTGGTCGAGATAGATACTACTATGCTGGAGGAAGAAGCTTATCCTATCGAGTTATCTTCACCTTGCATTGCCGGATTTAGCTTAAGGAATCTTAATATTCATAACCATCAGAAACGATTGAATGTCGTGATGTCTCTTGCCGTTCCCCGAGAAGGTGAAATGGATGCTCATCTTATCCCGATAGATACATGTCACATTGACACTATATGGAATGGGCAAATGACTCCATTGCGATTTGATGTTGGACCGGAACTGATTGATTCGATTTCGGATCTTACTGTGAAGTATGGGAAAGCTTATGTAGAGTGTGCGATCTATGATTCGATCTATCATAGAATCTATGATTTGATTCCGCTGAGGCAGCGAGTATTCTTACGGGATAAGCAAACGGTTTTCAATCAAGTCAAGATAGAAGACACAGAAGGAGGTAAGATTTTCATGGCAAATTGGCCGGAAGGGTTGCCCATTCCTCAAGGACGTCGTATTTATATCGGTTGCTATCCTGATTTTGGCTATGAGTTGGATAAGGTTTATCTCAATGATCAGGAACTATCACATAATAGCTCCATTATCGTTAATCAGGATTGTAGCTTGAGGGCTGAATTTAAAAAACGAAAGGCCAAGGTCAGATTGATTAAGGAGGGGGAAGGTGAGCTCTTTGTCAAAGGTTATGATTATAAGTCGGAGGTGGATTTGCCAATAGGAAGTCATGTGATAATTTTGGCTCGAGCAAAGGATTCTCGAAGATATAAGTTGTCATCATTAACAGCGAATGGAGCAGATATATTGGGTAAACAAGAGTTTATCCTTATCAAAGATACCAATGTAAAAGCTATCTTTGAAGAGATAACCTCATCTTCTTGTATTGAGAATAGTCTTATCAAAATAAGTAGTACAGAGGATGGCTCGATTAGCATTAGAGATGCCCATCCTAAGACCTTAGTCATATTGTATGATTTGAGAGGATATATAGTAGGCAAGTACCTTACTGATGATTGTGGCAACCTTCAAATCAAAGGGCTGAGATTAGATTCGGTCATTCTCAAAATAGGAGACGAAAGATATAAACTTGGTGGGGTAAACTTCTAAACACTCGATAATATTAGTTTTGGGGAGAATCTATCCTTTACCTTGATGTCTTATCAAAAGAGGTCAATTGGGTTTATATATAGTAAGATATGCTGACAACATTAAGAGGAATAACACTGCATTCAATTGCGTATAATGATCGAAACGATATTGTTTACCTATACACAAGACAGAGGGGATTGGTAGGAGCATTGGTGGCAAAATCAAAATCTAAGCGCTCAAAGCGAAACAATCTCCTCTCTTCGCCTCCACTTGAAGTCGAATTGATTGGTGATGTCAACAAGAAGAATTCTTTGGTTAGGATTTCTCAGTTTTCGATTGTTAACGCATACAACAGCATTCGTCTTGACCCAATCAAGGCAACAATCATGATGTTCTTATCTGAGCTATTGTACCGAATATTACGAGAGCCCGAACCCGATAATCAGATGTATGATTTTATCTGTCAGTCATTTCAATTTTTGGATGAGACGGAAGATTCATCGGCAAACTTCCATTTATGTTTTCTCTATTATCTTCTGATGCATCTGGGGTTCTCACCGGACTTTGATTGTTCGGATAATCGTCAATTCTTTGATATGACAGAGAGTTGCTTTACCAATGTGATGCCTAACGGACCATATATATCGCCCCGTGAGGCCACTTTCTTGCCCACGTTTCAGCGAATAAACTATCATAATATGCATCTGTATCGTTTTACAAGGCAAGAGAGACAGATAGCACTTAAATACCTTATTACCTATTATAGATTGCACTTACCTCCATTCGGAGAACTAAAAACCTTGGAGGTGCTCAAAGAAATGTTTGGTTAAATCTTGCCCATACTTAAGAGCTTAGCTATTGTTAGATTACCCCTAACCATCTCCAAAAGTAAAAATCTTGTAGATCGGTCAGCATATGCAGAGTAAGTCCGATACCCACTATTCGCAACCACTCCGGTAAGTGAAGCTTTTTGTATGGAACAAAGCACATAATAAGATAGATGCCACAGCACAGATAACTGTGTAGAAGATGTCTGCCAACGCTGCATCTATTGGGATCAAAGATGGGGGTGGATAGCAAATGATCCAAGTCTACAAGCATGGTTGACAGTAATATGAGGTATGCTTTGACTCTTTGTCCCTTCGGAAAACATAATGCTATCAGTGCAGGTGCCAGCAAATGCAGCGAATAGTGAACTATAATCCGTAGTATTTCCATTTCTCCTTCACAAAGGTATTATGCTTGTTGATAATTTTGAAACAATAAAGGGAGTTGCAATCTAAACTGCAACTCCCTTTATCTTCGTAGCGAGACCCGGGATTGAACCGGGGACCTCATGATTATGAATCATGCGCTCTAACCAGCTGAGCTATCTCGCCATAACCAATAAATTTTAATGCTTTCTCTAATGCAATCTTCGAGATGTAGCGAGACCCGGGATTGAACCGGGGACCTCATGATTATGAATCATGCGCTCTAACCAGCTGAGCTATCTCGCCAAATCTTTTGTATCGCCCTTGCAATAACGGTTGCAAAGGTAAGATAATATTTTGTTTTTACAATAGGTTAAGAGAAAATTCTTAGTTGGTCCTTTTAGAACAACTCTTGCTCTATCTTATAACTATTTCTATCTGAGGATTGTCTACTGAGAAGCTCTCCTATAAATCCGGCAAGGAAAAGCTGTGTCCCAATAATCATTGCCGTCAAAGCAATGAAAAAGTAGGGCCTGTCAGTAACCAGTGGAGCCGGTACTCCTTCGTGCAAGCACACAAATTTGTTGATTAGAATGATTGCAAGCGCTATAAAACCGATTAGGAAGACCAATGATCCCAATAGTCCGAAGAAGTGCATAGGCTTTCTTCCAAATTTAGAGGTAAACCATAATGTCATCAGATCAAGGTAACCATTGAAAAACCTACTCAGACCAAACTTGCTCTTGCCATATTTTCGTGCTTGGTGTTGTACTACCTTTTCACCTATCTTGGTAAAGCCGGCTTCCTTGGCAAGGTAGGGGATATAGCGATGCATATCATTGTAGACTTCTATGTTTTTGACAACATCCTTTTTATAGGCCTTGAGTCCACAGTTGAAATCATGAAGGTTGTGAATGCCCGATATTTTCCTTGCTGAAGCATTGAAGAGTTTGGAGGGAAGATTTTTGGTCAGTTTTGGGTCGTAGCGTTTTTTCTTCCAACCGCTGACTAAGTCATATCCATCTTCTTGGATCATTCGATAGAGCTCCGGTATCTCGTCCGGACTATCTTGAAGGTCGGCATCCATCGTGATCACTACATCGCCTTGAGCTTTGGCAAAGCCACAATGAAGACCGGGACTTTTGCCATAGTTCTTCCTAAACTTTATGGCTTTGATGTGTTCATTAGATTCCCTCAAGGACTCGATAACCTTCCAAGAATTGTCGGTACTTCCATCATCAACAAAGATAATTTCATAACTAAACTGATGCTCATCCATCACCTTTTTGATCCAGGAAGTAAGCTCCGGAAGGGATTCTTCTTCATTATATAATGGGATGACTACTGATATATCGGGCATGGTTATTGCTGATTAGTATTGTTTGAGATAGGTGCATTCCTTTTGAGCAAGATTGCCACGGGAAGCGAAAAGACAATTCCCCAGATAGTGTTGTTTGAGATATCTCCCAAAGCTCTTTTGATAGGCGAGATTTCATTCATAGAAGTTTCAATGGCTCTAAGTAAAGTCTTGTCGAAACCAACGGATCTCATCTGATCAAGTATCTGAGGTAGATTTGCGGGGAGTATGTAAGAATAAAAGATAAAGTGAGGAATTGTTACAAGAATCGATGCGAAAAAATATAGCAGGATGCCAAAAAGCCACCCATGCGAAAAGCTAAATCGTTCTGAAGACAAGCTATCCCTATATTTTTTCGTTAAAGAATAGGCCATAAAGGGCACATAAATAGTAAGCCCCATATAAATGAGCCCCATAAATAAAGGCATCCTAAAGATACCAAAGACACATAGGTATTTGATAATCCAAAAAAGTCCAAATACAAGACCACTTTTTGCGGCGTGATGATATAAGCCGGATCGGTCTTCTAATAAATTAGGTTGTTGCATAAATGATATTTATTGTACAGCCGGCAAAGTTAAATAGAATGAGTCGTTATTAGAAATCTTTGCCTCATTTTAGATGCTCAAAACAATTATAGATGATAGTAATTTGGAATTGCTGTATCTTCTTCTTTTGGAATATAACGAAGGCTGTGTCCGGGCTTTAGGTTAGCCGGACACAGCCTTTTACAGTCTCCAGGACTTTGTTTAGTCCTTGATTAATCTCTATTACGACATGCGATATTTGAGTTTATCTACCTGTCGAAACAATTTTTCTTTTGTTATCACTTCACAAGCAGCTTAAATACTTTATTATCAATAACCACAATGTATGCTCCTGAATTTAATCTGAAGCTATCGTGGGTATTGGCTATACCTTGCTTAATCTTTTTGCCTCCGATAGTAAAGATTTGGTATGAAGTACTTGTTGTCGTCTCAATATATACTTCATTCTCGATTGCATATACTTTGGTTGTATTCATTACTGCAGAAGTGCTTTCAGTATTGATAAGTTTTGCGAAGACGGTGAGCTTTCCTTCTTTGCAGTTGGTGTCGTTTAGGTTGATCTTAAAAGACATTTTCTCATCAAGATTGATTCCCTTTTGATTATTGACGGTAACTGTATCGACTTTGACATTATCTTTCAAGTCAAGCACAAACAGAAGCTCTGTTCCTTCTTCAAGACTGCTTTCGTTAGCTACTTCATTTTTGTTGCCGGATGTAATATCGAAGATTGAGAATGAACCAAGTTCTTTATCACTTGTAGTAGCTATGATTTGATATTTCTTTTTGGGTGCAATCATAAACTCAACCTTTACATCTTTAGGATCTTCACCCATTGTTAGGTTAATTGTTTGGTCTGTATTGAGAGAGCCGTCTTCAAGGGTAAGATCTTTGCCATCGACAATCCATCTCTTTATAATAAACTTATCGTTGGGTGTTGCTGTAAGCAGAATACTTTTGCCACTTTCGATTCCGGATCCACTTTTGATTGACTTATCATCGATTTGAGCGGTAAGACTACCATTCTTGTCGCCTTCTACAGCGAAAGTTATGATGGCATTCATCTTGGCAATTACGTTTATAGCCTTATCAAGGCGATCAATGACCAATCTAAATCCTTTTGATTGGTCTCCTTCTGATACTTGCTTGTCACTTCCAATATAAAATCCATCGAAGGCATAACCATCATTTACATTGATATTAAATTCAACACTCATTCCCTCTTCAAGTTCTGAAGATAGGCCTTCTACCTTGACGAAGTTGTTATTCTTGTTAGCTGCTTGTGCAATCCAAAGCTCTTTTGCTCCCTTCATAGGTGTGGCAGTCAGGCTGACTGCGAAATGCTTGATTGGGACAGCTTCAAATTCGACCTCGACTTTGAGACTCTTTTGTGGATTCTTGACAGTGAAAGAGTTTTCTCTTCCTTGTTGGATCTCTCCATTGAGATACCATGCTTTGATAAGATACCCCTCGTTGGAAGTAGCATGGAAAGTTACTTTTGTGACATCTCCGACGTTGAAAGAATCTCCTGAATTGATATCGGATGTAAATTCGTCTGTATCTCCCCATTCGTCATCCTCTTCTTCAGTTTTTTGAGCAGTGATCTTTCCGCCTTCGCCTCGTACACCAAATTCAATGATGTGACCGAAGCGAAGCATGATTTTTAACCCCTCCTTAGGAACGGCAATCTCCATGGGTAGCTGCTCGAAAAATGAAGGTGATTGGTATGGCTTGGCAAAAGAACCTTTGACGAACTTCATGCCATCTTGGCCTTCTCCGTTGATAATAATAGTGTGTCCAACGACAACATTGCAGGCATTGCCGGCAATCTCGATTTCTTTTTGAGTCTCTTTGTCGGTGACAGTGATCTTCCCGGCATTGTAAAGGCTAAATCCAACCTTGACTGATTCTTCCTTCGCATCGGAGACTTTGTCAGAGTCAACTTGTTCATTTGTTACTTCAAGTGCGGTCCTTTTGACCTCCTGTGCATAGCTGTTTGTTACTCCTCCAAGTATGGTAAAGAGTGACAGCCACAGGGTTAATTGTAGTAGTCTTTTCATAATTTAATAAATAACATTTCATTTTGCCGCAATTCTTTTGACGGCTTCAATTTTCACAAATTGGAGCGCAAAGGTAGTGATTACATATGTTTCATTCAATTTTGTTGCCTATTCAGAGAGAATAACGAGTTTAGAATTAGAAACAAAAACAAATAGGATTATAGAGGGGGCTTCTTGCTGTCAGATCATTTGTTATTATCCAAAATAATCAAATGACAGCTTAATTAATGTTATGAATATATAGTGTATTGCAGTATAGATTTCATAGATGAATTATCTATGCCTAAATGTCTAATTTAGCATTGAAAGATAGCGTAAGAAGTATCCTTTGAATATACTATTATCTTGGTATAGAGATTGTTATTAATAATGATGACCTTTGTGTCGGTAAGTTAGAAAATAGAAAATATGAAACTGCATATATTTGATTGGTTGGATAGTAAAGAGCGTAAGAGAGAGCAGAATGAAGATGCGCTGAAAGTGATACACGCTATTGAAAAAAAGCACATTCCATTTTCGTTGTCTTGTTTTGCCTCTAATTGTAATTTAAGTATTCGCAAGGCGGATAAAATTGTCAAGCGTTTGATAAGTTTAGGATACTTTTCTGACAATGAGAAGAAACTTACCGGAGAAGGAAGGGCCTATGCTCTTAAAATCATCCGTCGTCATCGACTTTATGAGAAGTATCTATCTGAGCATTCTGGCTTTAAGCCAACTGAATGGCATGAAGAGGCATGTAGGAAGGAACATCATATTTCTGACTATGAGCAAGATAAACTATCTGCAAAACTGGGACATCCCCTTTTTGATCCACATGGAGACCCAATCCCGGATGATAAGGGGGCGGTTGCAGAGGTCCATGCACATACGATTGATTCTTTTGAGGCAGGAGATGTGGTCAGAGTTGTTCAGGTAGAAGATCAGCCGATCGAACTCTTCAATACTTTGCAGGAGATAGGTCTTTTGCCTGGTTCTGCTTTCAAAATTGAGGAGATGCAGGGAAATGAGATTAGAATTATTTTTGAGGGAGAACTTCATTCCTTAAGCCTTGATGCTGCCAACAATCTTAAACTTCAGCTTTGTACAGATTGCACAGAGATAGAGGAAATGGGAGAGCTTCATAAACTAACTACCCTGAAACAGGGCGAAGAGGCTACTATAGCGGGAATAAGCAGCGCTTGTAAAGGGGTGGCGAGAAGGCGACTTCTTGATCTTGGTTTTGTCAAGGGGAGTCGTATCTCTATTGATTTGACAAGTCCTATGGGTAATCCGATTGCCTATGTCGTAAGAGGTACAGCTATCGCTTTGAGGAAGGATCAATCTCGTTATATCTTGATTAGGAGGTAGTATATGAATACGAATGACAATAAATCTTGTAAGGGATGTTCGGCAAATTGTTCGGCTGCTTCCTTAAAGCGGCTTGGGTCAGAAATAAAAGGCTTTGACTATACAATAGCTCTTGCCGGTAATCCAAACACCGGGAAGAGTACCATTTTTAATGCATTGACAGGACTTAAACAGCATACCGGTAATTGGCCCGGTAAGACTGTTGAACGAGCCGAAGGGGCTTTTGGCTATAATCAAAAGTCTTTTAAGATTGTGGATTTGCCCGGGACTTATTCTCTATTGTCAACCTCTGAAGATGAAGAGATTGCTCGAGACTTCATTTTGTTTGGACAGCCGGATGTCACATTAATTGTCGCCGATGCTACAAGGATAGAGCGTAATATGAATCTCATTTTGCAGATTTTGGAGATAACGGACAAAGCTGTTCTTTGTGCCAATCTAATGGATGAGGCTAAGCGAAATGGAATAGATTTGGATGTAAATGGTCTGTCAAGAAGATTAGGAATCCCGGTTGTTGGAGCTTCGGCTCGAAGTGGCAAGGGTATGGATGACTTGTTGAAGACTTTGCTGGATGTTGCTTCTGGAGAAATCGTTTGTCGTCCTAACCGCATCAATAGCATCAAGCCTACTGTGGACCTTAAACTACAGCAACTGATTGCTTTGATTGCAAAGTTTCATCCCGAACGTCCCAACAAGAGATGGCTTGCTCTCAGACTTTTGGAGGAAGACAAAGAGGTAGGGGAGATGATATTCAGAGACCTGCCTGAATCAGATATCAATGAGTTAAAATCACTTATCACTCGTTTGAAACTTGAATTGGGAGATGATTTGCATGATCAACTTACAGAAGCTCTTTATGCAGAAGCCGGGAAAATATGCAGTGAGGTGGTTGTTCAGAAGAATAAACGAGGACGAACACCTTTGGATATAAAGATTGACCGCATCGTCACATCCAAGATATGGGGATTTCCCATCATGCTCGTAATGTTGGCTATCGTTTTATGGATTACTATTGTTGGTTCAAACTATCCCTCTGAGTGGTTGAGTGATTCGCTTGTTGGATACCTTCATCCTCGTCTTAAGACATGGCTCGACTTTTTGCCCAAGTGGCTCAATGGCTTCCTCGTTGATGGGATCTATCTGACGACAGCTTGGGTCGTGAGTGTGATGCTTCCTCCCATGGCGATATTCTTCCCCCTATTTACCTTGTTGGAAGATTTTGGATTTCTTCCTCGGGTAGCTTTCAATTTGGATGAACTCTTTAGGCGTGCCGGAGCGCATGGTAAGCAAGCCCTTACCATGACAATGGGGTTTGGATGCAATGCTGCTGCGGTTATCAATACTCGCATTATCGATAGCCCGAGGGAGCGAATGATAGCTATTCTGACCAACAACTTTTCTCTTTGCAATGGTCGTTGGCCGACACAGATCTTATTAGCTACAATCTTTTTAGCGCCGCTTGCTCCTGCATATATGTCCGGTTTTGTAGGGGTAGGAGCTGTTGTGGCGATTGCATTGTTGGGAATTGCATTTATGTTTTTCTTCTCTTGGGTCCTTTCCAGGACTATGCTCAGAGGACAAGTCTCCTCATTCAATCTGGAGCTTCCCCCTTATCGTCCTCCACAGTTTTGGCAAACCATATATAAGTCTGTAGTGGATCGTACACTTGTGGTTTTGTGGCGAGCTGTGGTTTTTGCTGCACCGGCCGGTGCTCTTATCTGGCTTAGTTGTAATATCAATATTGGTTCGATGAGCATAGCTGCCCATTTGATTGATATTCTCGAAGGACCGGGATGGTTGATGGGACTCAATGGAGTTATTCTATTGGCCTACATTTTAGCAATACCTGCCAATGAAATTGTTATACCTACCATCTTGATGCTTACGGTTATGACTACAGGAATTGCTGGAGGAGCCGGTGATGGGGTAATGTTTGATGCAAATAGTCCTGCTGAAGCCGCTGAACTTTTCCGAGCAGGTGGATGGACTCTTCTGACCGGCATCAATCTTATGCTTTTCTGTCTGTTGCACAATCCATGCAGTACCACTTTGTACAATATATATAAGGAGACTAAGAGCGTTAAGTGGACTGCTGTATCGGCATTACTTCCCCTATTGACCGGGGTAGTTGTGACTATCATTGTAGCAGCTATATATAGGTTATTCTGATCTTTTTCCAATAAGTATTAATCAATAGAGTTGTGAATAGCTTTCTGTTTTATACTCTGGTCAGCGCATCCGCACCTCCGCTTCAGCGCATTTGACGTATAACTTCGTTGTGAATAGCTTTCAATTTCGTACTTTAGTCTGTGCATTCGCACCTGATGGTTGAGATGGAACAACAAGGGTTGAGTTGTGAATAGCTTTCAATTTCGTACTTTAGTCTGTGCATTCGCACCAAATACCCTTGGGCCATGTTAAGTGGGGTTGTTGTGAATAGCTTTCAATTTCGTACTTTAGTCTGTGCATTCGCACCCAAAGGGATTTCCAAGCTAAGAAGCGAGAGGTTGTGAATAGCTTTCAATTTCGTACTTTAGTCTGTGCATTCGCACCTTGGCAGCACAATGATGGAATTACCATTTCGTTGTGAATAGCTTTCAATTTCGTACTTTAGTCTGTGCATTCGCACCAGTTTATAAAAATGATAAATGTAGAATAGGTTGTGAATAGCTTTCAATTTCGTACTTTAGTCTGTGCATTCGCACCAAAGAGGTATACAATTAAATAAACCATCTTGTTGTGAATAGCTTTCAATTTCGTACTTTAGTCTGTGCATTCGCACCTTTTATCCTGCTCCCGATCCTGGCAGAACAGTTGTGAATAGCTTTCAATTTCGTACTTTAGTCTGTGCATTCGCACCTCAAGGGCAAAGCAATGCCAAGCCGATAGAGTTGTGAATAGCTTTCAATTTCGTACTTTAGTCTGTGCATTCGCACCTGTATCCATCAAAGGAGTTTTTGCCAAAGGGTTGTGAATAGCTTTCAATTTCGTACTTTAGTCTGTGCATTCGCACCAGTGCTTCAAGGTGAATGCCGAAGAGCTGAGTTGTGAATAGCTTTCAATTTCGTACTTTAGTCTGTGCATTCGCACCCGCACAAGGATAATAAGATCAGCCAAAAACGTTGTGAATAGCTTTCAATTTCGTACTTTAGTCTGTGCATTCGCACCAACAACTTCAAGCTGCACAAGCGACTATCAGTTGTGAATAGCTTTCAATTTCGTACTTTAGTCTGTGCATTCGCACCCAGGGCAACAAAGGGAACGCCTGCAAATAAGTTGTGAATAGCTTTCAATTTCGTACTTTAGTCTGTGCATTCGCACCGTTCGATCTGAACAACTATAAAGACTCCAAGTTGTGAATAGCTTTCAATTTCGTACTTTAGTCTGTGCATTCGCACCGTGCCATGCGACAAGGAGGTGAGCTACTTAGTTGTGAATAGCTTTCAATTTCGTACTTTAGTCTGTGCATTCGCACCGTATATCGTCGGAAGTAGGAAATAAACGGAGTTGTGAATAGCTTTCAATTTCGTACTTTAGTCTGTGCATTCGCACCATCTCTTATCTCTGTGTCGGTTATTTTCTTGTTGTGAATAGCTTTCAATTTCGTACTTTAGTCTGTGCATTCGCACCGAGTTAGCCGCCACATAACTCTCAGCGGTGGTTGTGAATAGCTTTCAATTTCGTACTTTAGTCTGTGCATTCGCACCGATTATCTAAATACACCTCTACCATATAACGTTGTGAATAGCTTTCAATTTCGTACTTTAGTCTGTGCATTCGCACCAGGATGTGTTTTTTGTCGATGATGATATAGGTTGTGAATAGCTTTCAATTTCGTACTTTAGTCTGTGCATTCGCACCCTTTTCACTTGATCAAGGGTGCAACTTTGCGTTGTGAATAGCTTTCAATTTCGTACTTTAGTCTGTGCATTCGCACCACATGATTTATGATTAAACAAATGGCAGTAGTTGTGAATAGCTTTCAATTTCGTACTTTAGTCTGTGCATTCGCACCTATCGGACCTTGAAGAGCTTTGCGAACTTGGTTGTGAATAGCTTTCAATTTCGTACTTTAGTCTGTGCATTCGCACCTACGAACCACCGACAGAACACACAGCGGTAGTTGTGAATAGCTTTCAATTTCGTACTTTAGTCTGTGCATTCGCACCTGAAATGCACAGAAACTAAAGTATATCAGTTAGTTATCATTTGATTTTAGTATTAAAAAACACTCCTTATTTTCTATCAATTTGGATTGTCTTGTAGCTTTTACAGATTGTAGTTTAAGTTCAAAATATCATTGATTTACCTTTATCTAATCACATGAACCTCTATTTAACCTCAAAATAACTTTATAAATGGCATCTCTTTTGATTCAAAAAGGACAAGATGCACGTTTGATGATAGTGAAGTGAACTAACTCATGTAGTCGAACGAATCAGAATACCTATAAACAATAAAGTAGATCTATTTTGTGCAATAGTTTCAAATCCCTTTGTTGCGATATAATTGTATCAAAATATGTGCTTTGAATCATAAATTAATCTTGTATTCTTTCACAGAAATTGCAGTTAATTAGATAAATAATGTTAAATATCTAAAGGCTATTTTTAGTCCTAAAGCAATGCTTTTTGGACTCCAAAAGAGGCTTATTCTCTACAAAACCCAAAAGCAATAGGACGAAACCGTCCTATTTGAATGTTAGATACTGTCCCGAAAAAGTGTGTAAGACTCAAGACTGTTATCTTTGAAAAAAACAAAATAAAACGATAAACCGTATGAATCTTACACGAGTACAAATTAAAGAAATTATTTCGAATTGTCTGTC
>NZ_JBHSGO010000187.1:0-18082 GCF_042654485.1 Falsiporphyromonas endometrii
CCGGGCGGACGCCAATCCCCCCGGTGTTTTTCATGTCCGCCTGACGGATGAACAAAACAATGAAATGAAATGATTAATTTTGACTCAAAGATAAACCTCCTTTACACACTTTTTGGGATACTACCATACAAGCAGAAGCCTTATGGGACGACGGATTTTTCCTTTATGGATGGTTTTCTTTGTTGAAGAGCATTGAAAGATAGGCTGTCCGAGAAAACTCTGTACGATGTACAGCCAAGTACACAAGACAAATAATGCCGTTTAGTTAGGCGTGATGACAAGAGGTAGGGGATTCAAGCTTGTAAGTGTCACAATAGTTTTTATCGGCAATAATCAAGAATTGCTTTACATCCTGATAGGGGATTCAGTCGTGATTAACGGAATGGATTTGTGTGTAGTTTTATATCAAAATAAAAGCTCGTATAGAATGTTGATTGATTCTGTACGAGCTTTCTATTTAGAAGCCTGTGGAAGATCCTCCTCCTCCGCTGGATCCTCCTCCCCATCCACCACCGAAGTTGCCACTTCCAAATCCACCGCCACCTCTTCCGAAGAAAAAGTTGCTCATCATCGCACCTCCGATGAATGGCCAAGGATTGTTTTGGTCATTATCGTTGTTGTTATTTTTATGAAAAGTATATCTCAGTTTGTGCGTGTAACCACATCTTTGACAGTAGAAGGTTACCTCTTTTGTTCCTTTTCTTAGCCTGTAATCATAGTCAATGAGTTCTGGTTTACTTTTTATAATCTGTCCTTTAGTACTACAATTGGGGCAGGGAAGTTGGGACAGACTTTTTGCTTTGATCTTTCTTACTATTGAGTATGCAATCACAGCAAAAGGAAGGAAAATAAATGGGACATAGCTTTTCTCTTTTTCAATAAAGACTGCAAAAGGATCTTGTGATTTGGATTTACTGAAAAGATTATTTTTGACTATACCTATGGCACTAAGGATGCCGAGAGCTATCCAAATAAATAGTAGTATAAGCATCAGCTCACCAAGACTTCCGTCTGTATTATTGTTGTTTGAGAGTTTGCCATCTTCTTTTGTGAGGTGTTTTTCAATTTCTATCAATCCATACTCGAGAGCATTGTACCATTGACCTTTTTTTGCGTATGGGACCATTGTCTTAGTTTGGATCAACTTACAGTAGGCATCCGGAAGTGTCCCTTCCAAACCATATCCTGTCTCGAATGATATATTTCTTTGTCCTTTACCGGTCACAAGGAGTATAAGAAGTCCATTGTCTTTGTCTTTATTTCCCAGATGAAAGTAATTGAATAGTTCGGTAGCAAACTCTTTGGCTGTGGCTGTTCCTTTGTAATGAGGAATGATTACTATGGCAATCTCAACACCGGTCGAATCCCTTAGCTCTTGTACCATCCTATCGAGATCGTTGCACTCTTGAAGAGTAAGTTGTTTTTCAGGGTCACTGACATACCTTCTATAGTCAGACAATTGTACATTGGGAATATCTTTTACACCATACGCATCTTGTCCTTTTGCAGCTACTGCAAAGAGGAATACCAAGAGAAACCCTAAGATTATTTTAATCTTCTTCATACTTAGAATATATCAATGAATATGGTTGAAAGGAAAGAGTCCGATATAGATATTTCAAATTGGAAAGTTATTTTCAAAACTCAACCTTTGGAGCCTTTTGAGCTTGCTCTTCAGATTTGAAGTAATCGACTTTTGAGAAACCAAATAGTCCGGCTACTATGTTGTGAGGGAACTTTCTGAGGTAAGTATTGTATTCATTAACCATGTCGTTGTATCTCTTTCTTTCGACTGAAATACGATTTTCTGTTCCCTCTATTTGTGCTTGAAGCATCTGGAAATTTTCATTTGCCTTTAGATCCGGATACTTTTCGACCACTACCATCAATCGACTTAGCGCCTGGCTAAGTTCACCTTGAGCATCATAAAACTGCTTCATGTCAGTGCTATTCATGTTTTTAGGATCGATATGTATAGATGTTGCTTTGCTTCTGGCCTCAACTACTTGCTGAAGAGTTTCTTTCTCGTGTGATGCATATCCCTTTACTGTATTGACAAGATTTGGGATAAGATCGCTTCTTCTCTGATATTGATTTTCTACTTGTGACCAAGCAGCCTTTGTAGACTCATCGTATTTAACAAGTTTGTTATAGTCGTTTAAAAACAATCCACCTACTAAAATGATAATTGTGATGATTGCAATCACTAAAGTATTCTTCTTCATGACTAAATGTTTTTAATATTGAGGTTATTTATGACAAAAGTAATAATTAATAGTGGACTGAATAGCCATATTAACCGGATAGTGGAGCGATGGATCTCTTTTGTGTAACAGCCTAAAGTCAATTGTCCGTTATTCCTCTATGCAAAAAAGGAACTTATCTGAAGCATCATATGCTATGACAAGTCCCTTTGATTTAATGTCTTAAGCTGATTATAGCTGTTTGATTATTTTACTTCCATTACTTGAGAGATTGATAACTCCCTCTTGGATTTACTACAGCACTATGTTTACCTCCGGAGAGACTACACAATTTTCTACATCCTATAATAGCTTCAAAATGAACTGCAACCATTATAGATTTAACTATTAGGTTGCTTGTCTTATGGAGGTGTGATTACTTATAAAATGTTTTGTTGAATCTGCTGTATTCCGGTCTTTTGAGTATGTGTCTTTTCCACCAAGCCTCAATATATCCTGTTCCGTATCCTGTAAGTTGTATAAATGCTGCAGGAATGGACAGTATTCCTATTATAAGGGATTTGTTTTTAATAGTGCTGTCTATAAGAAGTAGCAACATATAGATTGCCGGAAAGATCAATAAGATAGGGAAGAATATGGATAGGATGAGTATTGCTATCAAGCCTACTGTAAATACCGAAGGTAGAAGATGTACCAATTTTGTTGATCCGGGATGTCTTAATTCAAGATTGACTCTTGCTATTCCTGAGTTATGTACTTGTTTGAAAAATTTCTTAAAGTCTACTCTCCTCTTATGAAAGACATAGGCATTGGGAAATAGAGACACTTTGCATCCCATTTCGAATAGTCTAAGACTAAAGTCTATATCTTCTCCAAATCTCATATCTTCTGAAAAGCCGTTGAGTTTGTCAAAGACATCCCTTTTGCAACCCAAATTGAAACTTCTGGGATAAAACTTATCGAGTTTTTTCTTACCTCCTCTGATACCTCCGGTGGTAAAGAAGCCGGTCATCGAATAATTGATTGCTTTTTGTATCGGAGTAAAATCATTCGATGCTGCATCCGGTCCTCCAAATGCATCGGAATGGGTGGTATCGATACCTTTGTATACCTCCTCTATGTATTGCTCGGGCAATATTACATCGCTGTCTAATACAATAAGATAGTCGCCATTGGCCAATTTTGCGCCTGTGTTTCTTGCTTTTGAAGGTCCGGAGTTGGGAATAACCTTGTATTGTATGGTCATATCATGCTGATACTTATTGACCTGATCAAGGCATGTTATAGCAGATCCGTCTTCAATAATAATGACTTCAAAATCCTTGTTTGTTTGGCGAGTCAGACTTCTCAGGAGGTCTTCCACCTCCTGAGGTCTGTTGTATACCGGTATTATAAGTGATAGCACAGTATATGTCCTCCTAATTTATAAGTTTAGAGAGACCATTCTGCACCGTCCTTAGTATCCTTAATCTTAAAGCCTAAAGCGGTCAATTCGTCTCTAATCTTATCACTTGTAGCCCAATCTTTGTTGCTTTTTGCTTGAGCTCTAATATTGAGTAACAAGTCTACAGCCTTAGAAAATGCCTCTTGAGATGAGTGATCTCCTTCTTGGTTTTTGACAAGTCCCAATACATCGAACAGATATGTTCTAAAGGTCTTTTTCAATGACTCAATTTGCTCTTTGGTCATCTTTGCTTGTCCATTGTGAACGGCATTGATAGCTTTCGTTGCTTCAAATAGTGCTGCAAGTACCTTCGGCGTGTTGAGGTCATCATTCATAGCCTCATCACAATCCTTTTGTAGACTGTCACAATTTGTGGTAGACTCTTCAGAAGCCTTAAGACCATCTAACAATGCCTCGGCTTCCCATAAGCGATCAAGAGCTTTTTCTGCCGCTTGTAGTGCTTCGTTTGAGAAGTCCACTGTACCTCTATAGTGTGCCCCCAGGATGAAGAAGCGAATAGTCATTGGGGCATAAGCTTGTGCCAAAGATTCATGCTCTCCTGTGAAGAACTGCTCGAGGGTGATAAAGTTGCCAAGGCTCTTACCCATCTTCTGACCATTGACGGTAATCATATTGTTGTGCATCCAATAGCGTACCATTTCTTTGCCTTGTGATGCCACGGCTTGTGCAATTTCGCACTCATGGTGTGGAAACACAAGGTCCATGCCACCGCCGTGGATATCGAAGCTATCTCCCAGGTACTTTCTTCCCATTGCTGTACATTCACAGTGCCATCCCGGGAAGCCGTCACTCCAAGGACTTGGCCACCTCATAATGTGTTCGGGTTGAGCTTTTTTCCAAAGGGCAAAGTCGAGGGGTTGGCGTTTTTCGTCTTGCCCGTCAAGAGTCCTGGTATTGCTGAGCATATCTTCGATGTTTCTTCCGCTGAGAATACCATATCTATGGTCTTTATTATACTTCTCAACATCGAAGTAAACAGATCCTTTGCTTTCGTAAGCATAGCCATTGTCGAGGATCTGCTTAACCAATGCTATTTGCTCGATGATATGACCGGAAGCCATTGGCTCTATGCTTGGGGGAAGTACTCCCAACATATCCATTTCGCGGTGGTATCTCGTTAGATAATATTGAACCACCTCCATTGGTTCTATCTTTTCAAGTCTTGCCTTTTTTGCAATCTTGTCTTCTCCATCGTCGGCATCATGCTCTAAGTGACCGACATCGGTAATATTTCTAACATATCGTACTTTGTAACCTAAATGTCTTAGGTATCTTACGAGTACATCAAAAGTGATTGCAGGTCTTGCATGACCTAAGTGTGCATCTCCATAGACGGTAGGTCCACATACATATAGCCCTACAAATGGTTCATGAAGTGGGACAAACTGTTCTTTCTTTCTACTTAATGTATTGTAGATATGTAAGGGATGTTGCATAATAAATTGATATTTAAGTCTTTGTTATTTCTTTAAATCTTGCTCTTTATATTTGAAGAAGATAGAGAATAGGATTGCAATAACAAGTGCATAACCGGCGAATATAAACCATACGGGTTGCCAATTAGTAACTTTATCTGATGTAAACATTTCCACTACTTTACCTGACGCAAAGCCACCTATGATAGCACCGATACCGTTTGTCATAATCATAAAGAGTCCTTGTGCTGCTCCTCGAATACTTGCATCCGTCTCTTTTTCCACAAACAAACTTCCTGATATATTGAAGAAGTCAAATGCCATTCCATATACTACCATTGACAATATGAGGAAGATAAAACCACTTCCCGGGTTGCCAATACCGAATAATCCAAACCTTAATACCCAGGCAATCATGCTCATAATCATTACTTTCTTGATACCATATCTTCCAAGGAAAAATGGAATGGCAAGAATAAACAAGGTCTCAGACATCTGAGAGAGAGATAAAAGAACATTTGGATGCTGTACTGCAAATGAATCTGAATATTCTGATGCAAAGCTATCCAAGAATGGATTGCCAAAAGTATTTGTAATCTGTAATGCTGCTCCTAAAAGCATTGAAAATATAAAGAAGATAGCCATCTTCTTCTGTTTGAATAATACAAAAGCATTCAACCCAAGAGCATCCACAATGCTTTTCTTTTTAGATTGATCTTTGTTGGGAGGACAGCATGGTAAACAGCAAATAGCATATATTCCCAATACAGCTGCCGCTACCGCAGCAATATACAATTGTGCATTGGAACGGTCACTACCACTTAGATCGACAAGCCACATGGCACAAATGAAGCCTACTGTACCCCATACACGAATGGGTGGAAATTCTTTTACCACATCCATGTTTGCTTTTCCCATTGCGTTATATGCAACTGTATTGACGAGGGCAATCGTTGGCATATAGCACATACATAATAGGAGCATCAAAGGATACATTCCACCGAAACTGGTGGTCCTGGTGAGTGCAATCAGAATACATGCACCAATGAGATGGAGTATACCTAATAGCTTCTCAGCGTTGATATACTTGTCAGCGATAATACCTACTACTCCCGGCATAAACAATGACGCTATTCCCATAGTAGCGTAGATACTTCCTACTTGCATACCTCTGAAATGCAGTGTAGACATCATATATCCGCCAAGTGAGATAAGCCATGATCCCCATACGAAGAATTGGAGATAGTTCATGACAGTAAGTTGGAGTTTTAGCTTACTTTTTTGCATAACTATTAGAGCTTATTGTCTTATAAATTATAAAGGTTGATTTTTAATGACGACTTGATATATAAAAATATTCAGACATGATAAGGTACTCGACCTTGTCTTGTCTGAATATATCTGCTTGATTTAGTTATAAGCTGTTGTTATGATTCCTATTTTTAGTCCATTCTTTCCCATATAAAGCTTCACTGCCGATGGAAAGATGAAGTTATCTATAGATACGGTCTCTTCGACATTTCCATAATAACCTGTTTTCTTAAACATTCTCCTTGTGGGGATCAAGTACATGACCAAGTCTTTGTTCACAACTTTCTGTCCCTTATCTATTTCTGTGTGTTTAGATAGGTGTGCATCTATCATTCTGGCAATATTGCCAAATCGGTAATTCCTTTCTTGTACAGAATAGTCGTTGGATATGTATGTGGTACGAGACTCAGTCTTGTCTGTTAATTGATTCTCAAAGAATGTCTTTACTGAGTCGGCAGGTAACAATACCAGAGTTTTTGGCGGGTTTAGTATAACCTTATTATCCATTTGCTCTGTTTCGATGCTTAAGATAGCTTGATTGACCACTCTTTTGGATTGTTTGTTCCCTTTTACAAGCTTGCTTAGATCCTCTTTTTTAAGTACCAGTTTGGTAATAACTCCGGCTGGTGACTTTATGAATGTAGTATTGCCTTGCCCCTCCTTGATCAGCTTTTCATTGCCTTCATAAATAAAGTGGTTGACCAAAACTTGTTGTTTGGTGTTTGCAAAAGACTCATAGTCGTTCATCCAGCCAATTGAGTCTTGACCATCTTTGTTTTTGTATGTATGCTTGTGTTGATAATAAATATCTACACGGTTGTTGTAAATGCTGATAATATTACCTGTACCGGTTGTTGTCGTCACATACAAACCTCCAAGCACATTTTTATAAAAGGATTGGTCGGTTGCAAATGCCTCAGGGTTTGTCAGACTTAGCTGATAGATCTTTTGTCCCAATGCTTTGGGTAGTCTAATTTTAAGCTCGTGAGCACCTCTCTTGTCTGCCGGCTGATATGTTTGTGCTCCCAAAAACACTTTATCCTTAATTAATTTGCTTATGTCGGTAGAGTAATGATTGTTGGGAAGAGGTTCCTTAATTTCAAATGCCGAGGCTCTCAGCCATGCTGTAGAGTCTCCAGCAGTTGCTCCATATGAAATTACAAGGTTGATTGAGTCGATCTTTCCGTCTCTGGGCTCCTCTTTAAACTTAAATCCTCTTGCTCCTTGAAGTTGAGCTATGTAGTCTGTTTTGAGATGTCCATATACCGGATCTTGTAAATCTCCCAATAAGGTGTACGTGGAGTGACTAAAGATACTATCAGAAAGTATTGTTGATGCTTCGATATGGAGGGAGTCCATCCTTGCATCAACTTTGTCAATGGCCGGGCTAAGTGATTCGCCCACCTCTGATACATTGTCATTGCAGCCTGCCATGACTGCAAGAAGCCCTACTAATAATAGTAGGTTGAAAAGCTGCTTCTTCATCAATTATTTTTCTAATACTTCGTCGTAGAATTTTCTGTATGCTTCAGCGGGATCACCATCTTGATAGTCAAGTACAGGTTTCTTCCCTACATAAGAGTTTTTGATTTCTGCCAACTCATCATTTAGTGTTTCTGAGCCCTGGATGATACCATCTGCATATTCACAAGCTAAGTGATGTAGCGCATTGGCATCTGTTTTTCCATCCATTACTTTTACCATGTCTTCTGTAATCTTGTCGAATGCAAGCTTTTTGAAGAGGGTTTCCGGAAGTTCTACCGGTCTTGGTTCGTCATAGATAGAATAGACAACCTTAGCTTTTGAGAAGCAAGGATCGTCATGATACATCTTTTTTAGATAGATGGCTGTCAGTGCTGAAAATGCACCTGTACAATGAACGACATCAGGTATCCAACGAAGTTGTTTGATAGCCTCTAAAGATCCTCTGACAAAGAAAATTGAACGTTCATCGTTGTCTTTAAACATTCCTTCTTTACCTGAGAATTTGCTTTTTCTTTTGAAGAAATCGTCGTTGTCTACAAAATAGACTTGAATCCTGGCTTGAGTGATACTTGCCACCTTAATGATAAGAGGGTGGTCTGTATCATCAATAATTAGATTAAGACCGGATAGTCTAATGACTTCATGAAGTTGATTTCTTCTTTCGTTAATCAAGCCATAGCGAGGCATGAATATTCTCACTTCGTCACCAAGCTCCTGAATGCTTTGTGGTAGGTTTCGAGCTAATTTAGCCATTGCTGTCTCCGGCATGTAGGGAGAGATTTCTTGTGAGATGTAAAGTATTTTCTTGTTGTCCATATTTCGCTACGTTACAATTTGTTCTTTACAAAGGTACTAAATATTAACGAGATGCTTACCACATAAGCACAAAGTTAAGGTTATAGCCTTTGGTATTCTTCTTCAAGTTCATAAGATATTTTGGTGGGAGCCGGCCCTCATTGCAAAATAGATTGGTTTTTGTTACATTGGCCGTTGATATAAAACAAGATTCATGGAGATAAGCATATTACTTACCATACTCTTAATTGTTATTTTACTTGGCGGATTGTTCCTCCAAGGGGGTAAGGTATTTCTTATGTCTGAGGAGGAAATGGATCTCTTCTCAATGATCAAATACAATCTTATAAGTGGTCTTCATGATCGGGCTGTGAAGCTCGTAAGAAGAGACTCTTATATGTTAAATACTGTTATTCTGATTGATGCTCAAAAGGCGGCACAATCAACCATCATTCAACTTCAAAATCACAACTTCCGGGGTTAGGGTTACCTGACCTTTTTACCGACTTCGCCTGTTTTATAGTACGAAACAGGCTTTATTTATGCGCTATTTTAACAAATAAGGTCGCGCGAGAAGCAATCTATTCTCGCGCGACTTTCGATCCGTTGTCGCGCGACCTTGACATACGAAGTCGCGCTACTTCAAGTGCAACCTCGCGCGGGGTTAGGTTCAAGGTAGCGCGAGAATGGATTGCAAGTCGCGCGACCTTCCAAAAAGAGCAGCTTGAAAGCTATTTTTAAGTCGCCGAAGGTCAATTTAAAAATAGCTTTAATGTAATTTAACACATAGCAGTAGCGATAAATTACTCTCCCTTAATTCTTTTGTATGATTTATGCCCTTTTTGACGTCAAATAACGGCTCTTTTGAGACAGAATAACCGCTTAATATATTTACATTATTTAGCTAATTGACTTATGTTTAAGCAAAAATCTACTGTCTTGTCTTTCGTTTTACGACGACTATTTAATGAGTAAATGAGAGTCGAAATTTAGATTGTTTTCTTCGAATCGTTGATGCCGTCTTTTATCTCACCTTTCAGAGCTTTGTCAAGATATTTGTTTTCTTTTTCAATCTTAGTTCTTTCTCTTTTAAGACGAAACCTATTTGCATAGCATTGAGCTATTTCGATTGTATTGCTCATTTTATCGGTTAAGTTGGGACTAAGTCTGATTGATATGCCTGTTTTTTGTCCATTTCTGATGTATTCACACTTCAGACCATTCTTTCTATCTTTTGCCTTTTTTATGAAGTTAAATACTTCGCTAATGGAGTCCGGATAAGTTACTATCTCGTATTGTTTACCACCGCTTTTATATCTGTAGTTTAATCCTTTATCATATTTCACCTGAGGAAGATTGATCTCTTCATTCGAATTAGTTTCATTGATTTTAATTGATGTATGATTGATAGGAGATCCTACATAGGTAGAGGTTATCGTAACCCTTCCGATTGTATCGGTAGAAATGCTGATTGCGTTTTTTGTAATATTTGCCTGCGGTATAAATTCTCTATAGTACATTCTGATACCTTCTACCATTTCATTTGCTTTGAATGCAAGCATCTGAGGTTCATAGAGATCTATAATTTTCTGGCAGCTGTCCAAGGTTGCATTGATGGTGTCCAGTCTATTTTCGTTGTATTTTATCCTTGCTTCTCTTCTAATTTTGAGTGCTTCTTTTCTAAGTTCTATATTGGTAATTGCCAGGGTGTCTATCTGCTTGGCTAATGATACAGCTTGCGCAAATTGTCCATTATCGTAAGCTGTCTGAGCCTCTTGAAGGATTTCTTTGGCTCCTTTATCTTTTGAACAAGACAACGATGATAAGGTTATCATAATTCCCAACAATATGGGCCAAATGCTGATTGTTTTCATATTCTTCTTTCTTTGTAAATATTAAGAGGTTACCCATCATTGAAGACGAGTAACCTCTTAGTAGATTAATTAAGAAACCATTCTGAATCTGTTGAGGATAAGCTCTATCGTCAAAACAGTTTCAAGCGATTAAATTGCTTTTCTTTTGATTACATGCATCTTCTGCTGCAATTCTTCGAAGCTTTAGAACAAGAGTTTTTGCAAGCTTTCTTTGTCTTGTTACATTGTTTTGAATCCTTTGTACAGTTGTTATCACATGCCTTCTTGCATTCTTTTCCATCTTTTTGGCATGACATTGAAGCGTGTGATGCTACAGGATCCTTGATCAAATTGAGTTCTTTGATTAGTCTTTCACATTTACCCCAGCGATCAATCATGAATAGTACATATCTGATATCAACATTGATGGTTCTTTGTAGGTCCGGATCAAATTCGATATCACCTGACATAGCTTCCCAGTTACCATCAAATGCCAATCCGATTAGGCGACCATTCTTGTCGAATACCGGAGATCCTGAATTACCTCCTGTAATGTCGTTTGTAGACAAGAAGCAGGTTCTAATTGTTTTTTTGCAACCATAAGGTTTGAAGTTGCCGGCTCTCAGAAGGTTCAAAATATCGTCCTGTACAGCAAATTCGTCACTGTTAGGATCTTGTTTTTCAAGAACGCCCCTCTGAGTTGTATAATAGTCATACCATACTCCATCTCTTGGAGAATATCCCTTTACTTCACCGTAGCTCATACGCATCGTGAAGTTGGCATCACTTGGATATAAGAAGTCGGGATTCATCTCTCTTCTTCCTGCGAAGTAGAGACGCTTACCCTTTTCGATAGAACCTTGGTATTCAGTTACACTATTTTGTATATCGATTGCTGTTTTGAGTACGGATTCTGCCAATACAATCGCCGGGTCGTTGGTGATTAACTTTTGAAGTTTCTTTTCCGGAAGATTGCTTGCTGCCATGAGTTTATCTTTGAATGGCATTACTGAATTTGCAAATACATACTTTGCATAAGCATCGCAATCACCCTTAAACTTCTTATCTATATACTTGTAAATATCTGGTAGTTTTTCTGCTGGAAGGTGTTTCCTAAGAACAGTAAGCATGGCTCCAAGAACTTTTTCATCGAGGCTTGGCACATAGTCTTTGTAGATTTCTTGATCCATATATGCCAAGATTTGTTCTTTGCGTGCTTGATCTTCAAGAGCTTGTTTGCCAAATCTTGCTATCCTAACAATTTCTGTACCGCCGAACATAGACTCATACATATAGTTAAGTTCTTTGGACAATTCTCCTGATTCCGCATATGCCTTTTTAAGGTCGCTCAGAACGCCTCTATACTGATCCTTATTTTGCGCCCATTTGTCGAATGCCTGTTCTTCAGCTCTCTTGTTGTCAAGTACTCCCAATGCTACGAGAGCCTTGTTCATACCAATTGAATTTTTCCAGTAGTTAGCTGAGCGAGCATATTTAGAAGCGTACTTGATTCGAGTAGCTTGGTCTGCAAGCATATCCTTTTTCCAGATAGCTTGTTTGATACCTCTCACCTCAATACGTGGTTCGTTTTCATTGTACATTCTGTTCTCAACTCCCCATGATGTAAGGTAGCGGTCTGTGCTACCGGGGTAACCGATAGTCATAGCATAGTCACCCGGCTTGTAGCCATTCATAGAAACCGCTGCATAATATACAGGTGTGTAAGGCTTATTGTTTGCATTGTAATCTGCAGGTTGGTTATTTTGGTCTGCATACACTCTGAAGACAGAGAAGTCTCCTGTATGGCGAGGCCACATCCAGTTGTCTGTATCGCCACCAAACTTACCTACACTGCTGGGTGGAGCAAATACCATTCTGACATCACTAAATACATCATAAACAAGCAAGAAATATTCATTGTTTGTGTAGAAAGGAACGACCTTAGCTTCTTGATGAGGCTTAGCATACTTCTTTGCTATTTCAGCACCAATTGCATCTGCCTTTTTGATGCGTTCAATTTCATCTTTGACATCGCCAAGTTTGCTTACAACTTCATTAGTTACATTTTCTACTTTTCGTAGATAACGAACTTGAAGTCCGGGTATGGGAAGCTCTTCCTCATAAGATTGAGATACAAAACCATCTTTTAGATAGTCATGATCAACAGAGCTCTGGCTTTGAATTGCATCATAGCCACAGTGATGATTGGTGAAAATGAGACCGGTGTTGGATACTGTGATACCGGTACAACCGCCTCCGAATATTACTACTGCATTGGCTACAGAAGGCTTGTCAAGACTGTAAAGAGAATCTACAGGCAAGGTAAAGCCAAGTTCTTTCATGCGCTCAATGTTCTGTTTTCTAAGCTCAGCAAGGATCCACATACCCTTGTCTGCCTTAGCAAGCGGAGCAAAACTCATCAGCATAACAGCTGAGAGCAAGAGTTTCTTGATATTCATTCTTTTAACTTTTAGGTTATAATATACTTCGCAAAGATAAGGTTTTAGTTATGACTTTACTCCATCTTAAAGGACATAATAAAGTGGCTGTGTCAAAACTTTACACGCATCGCATCAACTATCATTTGTAAAAAAACAAGGGGCTGCGCCAAATGGAATTTTGACACAGCCCCTTTTATTTTCTAATAAGATTCGTGTAAGATCTTATTAGTGCTTGTTTCTTTCGTGACGAGCAAGATCTTTAGGCTCGATAGCGAGTTGTTCGCCGGCAAGAAGTGCTGCTACACCTTCTTTGCGTTTCTTTTCGCAATCTTCGCAGTGGCAGTCTTCGTGATACTCTTCGGGTTCTGTATAAGTTGTGATAACGCCTTCATAGTTTCTTAGTACCACTCTGTGTGGGCTTTGAGATACTACATAGTTAGGCATTACCGGGATCTTACCTCCACCACCGGGAGCATCTACTACGAATGTTGGTACTGCATATCCTGATGTATGTCCACGAAGATTCTCGATGATCTCGATACCTTTAGATACCGGTGTTCTGAAGTGTCCGATACCTTGTGAAAGGTCGCATACATAGATGTAGTAAGGTCTTACGCGAATCTTTACAAGTTCGTGTACGAGCTTCAACATTACGTTTGAGCAGTCGTTGATACCTCTAAGCAATACTGTTTGGTTGCCAAGTGGAATACCAGCATTAGCCATTCTTTCGCACGCTTCTTTGCTCTCTTTGGTTACTTCATTGGGGTGGTTGAAGTGTGTGTTGAGCCATACCGGGTGGTATTTAGACAACATTTCAACAAGCTCCGGAGTAATTCTCTGAGGGCAAACAACCGGTGTGCGGCTACCAATACGAACAATTTCTACGTGAGGAATCTCTCTAAGTTTCTTGATGATATATTCGAGTCGGTTATCACTAACCAAAAGTGCATCACCACCTGAAAGGAGTACGTCTCTTACTTGTGGTGTGTTGCGGATATATTCGATGCATTTGTCAATGCGTTCTGTTGGAGACTGATCGTCTTTTTGACCTGCAAAACGTCTTCTTGTACAGTGGCGACAGTACATTGAGCACATGTCTGTAATTAGGAAGAGTACACGGTCAGGATATCTGTGTGTCAGGCCCGGTACAGGCGAGTCTGAATCTTCATGAAGTGGATCTAAAAGGTCTGCATCTGATGTTACAAGTTCTTGAGCTGTAGGAATAGCTTGCTTACGAACCGGATCATGAGGATTGTCAGGATCAATTAGTGATAAATAGTACGGTGTGATGGCCATTCTGATAGTCTTAAGAGACTCTCTAACACCATCTTCTTCTTCTGGGGTAAGCTTTACGTATTTCTTAAGCTCATCTAAGGTCTCAATACGATTGCGAACTTGCCAATGCCAGTCGTTCCAATCTTTATCTGAGACATTTGGAAAATAGTACGATCTTCTACTTTCGTTCATAACAATATTGGATTTTAGGAAGGGAATACGAGTTTTAGGTCCGGTCATAATTAGTCTTGAGCAAGTAAAACTATTTTGTCTCGAGCAAGATAAGACATTATGGAAGTGACCCTCCCTTCTCTGTGAATAATCTAATCGCTTATCCCGGGGGCAAAGTCATTGATAAACCAACCGAGATGTTTTTTAGTCTTGCCACTCTCCTAGGCGCCAGGAATCCTAAACTAAAGATGTCAATTGCCGGGCGTATAAACACAAAATATCCTAGGCTCCTAAGAGCTTCGGATATTTTGTTATAGGTGAATGACGCTGTTTTCATTGGATCTTCAACCTTAAGATTCAGCTGATACTGAATGATTAAGCATAAAGTTCTGTGAAAATTTTGCGTAGCTTTTCGCTTTCTCTGAGTTCCTGAAGTGTGATTTCAGCATGACCCTTTGTATAGCCATTACCGATAAGCATCTTCACGTCGCTACCTACACCTTCAGCACCAAGAGCTGCCTTTGTGAAGCTTGTAGCCATTGAGAAGAAGTATACAGTACCGGTATTCTTTGTACAAAGGATAGATGTCATTTCTGTATCAGGAATGTTTACGTTATTGATACAAACATCTACCATTTCGCCACCTGTAAGTTCTGCAATCTTTTCCATTACAGGAACAGGTTGTGTAGCGTCTGCTGCAAATACTACATCAGCAAAGCCAAGGTCTTGAAGTCTCTTTGTAGATCTTTCGCTGTGGCAAAGACCGATTACCTTACCTGTAACGCCTGCACGCTTTTGTGCTTCGTAGCAGCAAAGCATACCTGACTTACCACCTGCACCGATTACGAGTACAGTGTCGCCCGGTTGAACAAGCTTAGCTGTCTGAGCAGGAGCACCTGCAACGTCAAGAGCAGAAAGAGCCAACTTTTCAGGAAGGTCTGTTGGGATCTTAGCATAGATACCACTTTCGAATAGGATAGCTTTACCCTTGATGTCTACTTGGTCTACATCAGGACGAATTTCAAGGATTTCGTCAATTCTAAGTGGTGTAAGTGAAAGAGAAACCAAAGTAGCAATCTTATCACCAACCTTAAGATCTGTTTTGCCTTCAAGAGCATCACCAATCTTTTCTACTGTACCAAGAAGCATACCGCCTGAACCTGTTACAGGATTTCTGTGCTTACCTTGTTTTTCTACAATACCGAACATGATCTTCTTAGCTTCTTCTACATCATGGCCAGCTTGTTCCCAGATTTGAGTAAAGCTTGCAGAGTCGATGTTAAGAGTCTGAACGTTGATCAAGATTTCGTTGTCGTAGATCTCGTCCATGTTGTTGTCGATCTTGTTCGCTGGTTGTGGTAGAACGCCTTTTGGTTCGATCACACGGTGTGTACCGTATCTATTACCTTTCTTTTGCATTGTTGTATTTGTTAAATAGGTTCTTAATTCAAATTTCCTCACTCAAGTTCAGTCTCAAATGAGGGGCGTAAAGGTACAAATTTGATTCGTTTAGTCCTTTTATTACCCTTACTTTTTATTTTTTAAGAGGTGGCAAGCTTAGTATTTGTCTTGCTTCTTCCGGGCTTGCAATAGGTCTTCCAAGTTCGTTGGCAATTCTTACTACCTTTTCTACAAGCTCTCCGTTGCTCTTAGCAAGTACACCGCGAGACAAATAAAGTCCATCTTCAAATCCCACGCGTACATTACCACCCATTACGATGGTTGGTGCAGCAAGTGTATATGCATGACGTCCGATACCTGTTGCTGTCCAAGTAGCATCAGCAGGAAGCGATTTTACAAGCCATACTAAGTTTTCTGTGGTTGCCGGTGTACATCCCGGTACTCCAAGGACGAAGTTAAATTGCATAGGACCTTCCGGAAGTTGTCCTTTTTTCTTCATCATAAGAGCTGTGTCGAGGTGTCCCATTTCGAAGCATTCGTATTCGGGTTTGATGTTGTTAGCAATCATTCTCTTACCGAATTCGCGAAGCATTGGCATATTATTTTCGAATACATCGTCACCAAAGTTGCATGTACCACAGTCCAAAGTAGCCATTTCTGGGAAAAGCTCTGTTGGCTGAAGGCGTTCTTCTGCTGTCATTCCTACAGCACCACCTGTTGATGGGATTAGAATAACATCAGGACAAGCCTCTCTGATAGCGTCCATACATACCTTAAATCTGTCTTTGCTTTGTGTCGGAGTACCATCGTCTTCTCTTACGTGAACGTGTACAACAGCAGCACCGGCATCGTATGCAGATTTAGCCTCTCTAACGATTTCTTCTACTGTATAAGGAACAGCAGGGTTCTGTTCTTTTGTTACTTCAGCGCCACAGATAGCCGCTGTAATGATTAGTTTTTCCATTGTGTAGTAATTTTAGGGGTTAATAACTAAGAAATAATTTTGAGCTTTAGCTCCGAACATTCGTTAGGTAACGATTATTTATGTTCGATGCGTTGGCACTTCTTAGGAACTACACATGTACCTGATGCCTTGCAAACAATGATAGGTTCTGGCAATACATCTGCAGCAGATGCGCTGATATCAGGGCGCGGAACGATTACTTTTCTTGCTTCAAACTCCATTTTGCGTGAAGAGTTTCCAACGCTTGTGATTCTTCCCACAGCTTCGATATAGTCTCCGGCATATACAGGAGCCAAGAATTCTACATTGTCATAAGCGCAGAAGAGTCCTTCGTCGCCGTCATTCATGATAAGTAGCTCTGTCGCTACGTCACCAAATAGTGCAAGCATATGAGCACCATCTACTAAATTACCTCCGTAATGAGCATCCTGCGAAGACATACGCAGTCTAATCATAGATTCTTTCATAATGTGAATTTATTATTGATCATTAAATTTGTTCCACACACCAAGATCTACTACTTATTTTGATCTTATATCACTGCAAAGATAAAACTAAAATAGTGAGCATCCTATTGTATATGAGTACAATTTGATGTGTTTTTCAATTAGTTATGAGGCGCTTAAAAAACTTAGATTAGCTTTTATGTTGGTTGTGCCTTACAAATTCTTTTTATATCTGCTTTATAGTTTCGTTTTATTTGAAAAGTATCAATGTTGCTTACTTTTTGGTTGTTGGTGATTGCCTTTTCTTCTTGTTCTCATCTATTCCTCTTTTTTTGTTCCTCTTTCTTATCATTAAGTGTTTATTTTTTAGTATCTTGGTCGTAGATACTTTTATCAAAAACCATGGAGATAATCATATTACTTACCCTGCTTTTATTTATCTGTTGGCTTGGCAGAGCACTCTTCCGGGCAGCAGAGTTGTGTCTCATTGGTAAGGAGCAAACAGGTTGCGGCAATGGTCTTTCTCGTGGGGCTGAGAAGCTCGTGATGAGAAACCTCTGTTTGTTAAATACTGTTGCCTTGTCTAATGCCCAAAAAGCGACTCAAACAACACCGATTCAACTTCAAAATCTCAAATTCGAGGGTTAGGGTCATCTGACCTTCTTATCGACTTTGCCCGTTTTGTTAGTACGAAACGGGCTTTATTTATGCGCTATTTTAACAAATAAGCTGGTAGTATCCCAAAAAGTGTGTAAAGGAGGTTTATCTTTGAGTCAAAATTAATCATTTCATTTCATTGTTTTGTTCATCCGTCAGGCGGACATGAAAAACACCGGGGGGATTGGCGTCCGCCCGG
>NZ_JBHSGO010000188.1:0-18167 GCF_042654485.1 Falsiporphyromonas endometrii
CGGGCGGACGCCAATCCCCCCGGTGTTTTTCATGCCCGCCTGACGGATGAACAAAACAATGAATTGAAATGATTAATTTTGACTCAAAGATAAACCTCCTTTACACACTTTTTGGGATACTACCCTTGGTTTCGAAAAGATAGGTTCTTAATTAGATGTCATTGATATTCATAATTTAGAAACGTTTTCTGAGAGGTGTATCATTTTTGCGATGGTACACCTCTGTTTATTATATTACTCTCCTGTAAAACAAATTGAAAGTTACCAATCTATTTATCTATCTGTGATACAGCCATTTTATATGGTATAGGATTTAATCTTATTGGAGCTGTGTAATGGAATATTAACTGCTTCTTTGGATATACAAGTAATGCGAAAAGTTGAGTATTCAAACTTTTCGCATTATTGTTTTCTGTTCATTCAAAATGGCTTTTTAGCCATTGTCAGAAGACAGAGTAAGATTATTTTGATGTTGGATCACTTCTTTATAGAAGGTCTTTACCGATGTCTTTGCGATAATTTTTGCCTTCAAACTTGATCTCTTCTGCCAATCTGAATGACTTACTTAGAGCTTCCGGTATCGAATTGCCAAAAGCAGTTGCTGTAATGACTCTTCCTCCATTCGTTAGGATGCAGTCGTCTTGCACTTTGGTCCCTGCATGAAAGATTATGGTGTCTTCATGCTCATTAGGTATATCCATAGGTATTCCCTTGGGGTAGCTTCCGGGATAACCTCCTGAGACAAGCATAACGGTGGTTACGGTCCTTGGGTCAATCTTAATCTTGTAGTTCTTAAGATTTCCTTGAGCCATTGCAACGAGAAGCATCAGAAAGTCAGATTGTATTCTTGGAAGTACAGACTCAGTTTCCGGATCACCCAATCGACAATTGTATTCTATCACATAAGGGTCTCCATCTACATTCATAAGACCACAGAAGATAAATCCTTGATAATGGATATTCTCCTCTGCCAATCCTCGTATTGTAGGGATAATGACACGATCTTCAACCTTTTTCATAAAGGTTTCGTTGGCAAATGGAACCGGGCTGACACTTCCCATTCCTCCCGTATTGAGACCTGTATCACCTTCACCGATGCGTTTATAGTCTTTGGCTTCAGGAAGGATTACATAGTTTTCGCCATCTGTTGCTACAAATACGGAGCATTCTATTCCTTTTAGAAATTCTTCGATGAGTACGGTGTTGCCGGCATCTCCAAACATACCCGAAAGCATCTCTTTGAGTTCGGCTTTTGCTTCATCCGCATCATCAACAATGATCACTCCTTTGCCTGCTGCCAGACCATCGGCTTTCAGTACATAGGGGGGCTTAAGTGTGTCGATGAACTTGCATGCTTCGTCGTAATGCTCCAGATCAAAACTCTGATATGCAGCAGTCGGGATTTGGTGTCTTTGCATAAAGGCCTTGCTAAAGTCTTTGCTTCCTTCCAGTCTTGCTCCGCTTTTGCCGGGGCCAACACAAAGTACATGGCTAAGGTCTATTCTCGAATCAAAGAAATCCACAATACCGTTGACCAAAGGATCTTCCGGTCCTACAACCAGTAGAGATATGTTGTTGTCAATGACAAACTGTGCCACTTCGTTGAAGTCTTTGCCGCTGAGGTTGGGAAGGTTTTTGCCGTACTGAGAAGTCCCTGCATTACCCGGAGCTATAAAGAGAGCTTCACACATGGAGCTTTGGCTGATAGCTCTTGCCATAGCCGATTCACGTCCGCCCGATCCCAATAGAAGTACCCTAAGAGATTGCACATTCTCCAGCTCTTGATTGATATTCCAAACCTTATCTGTTTTCTTTCTCTCCTCAGAGAGTCCATGCCAAGATATGCTCATAAAAAGATGTTGTTTAATTGATGTAAGACTCAAAAGCTTTGAGTCTCATAGATAGTAAAAAGACTTCAGCCCAACGAAGAGCCGTTGAGCTGAAGATATGATATGATTATAAATGATCGAAGAAGTATCTTGATATTGTTGTGTAGAGGTGTACTCTGTCCGGTCCGATCACATTGTGAGGGTGTCCCGGATAGACCATATAGTCGGGATAAGAGTGTTGGTCTACACAAGCCTTGACAAATCTCAAGCTGTGTTGCCATACCACTACGGGGTCTATCGTGCCATGGATAAGGAGTAGTCTTCCTTTTAGGTTGCCTGCTCGCTTGGTTAGATTGGCTGCATCATAACCTTCCGGGTTTTGTTGAGGAGTATCCATATATCTTTCTCCGTACATAATCTCGTAGAGAGACCAGTCGATAACGGGACCACCGGCAACACCCACTTTGAATACATCCGGGTGAGTAAGCATAAGGTTGGTGGTCATAAATCCTCCAAAGCTCCATCCATGTACGCCGATTCTGTTTTGGTCGACCCACTTTTGAGCTTTCAAGAAGTCTATACCCTTCATTTGGTCTGCCATCTCATTTTTTCCGAGCTGACGATGGATGACTTGTTCGAAAGCTGCTCCACGATTGGCACTACCTCTATTGTCTACTGTAAATACGGCATATCCTTTTGTTGCCATATAGATATCCCAACCACCGGCATTGTGTCTCCATCCGTCGGTAATCATTTGAGCGTGAGGCCCTCCATATACATAGACAATGACCGGATATTTCTTATTAGGATCAAAATCGAGTGGCTTTACCAATCTGTAATAAAGATCGGTCTTCCCGTCAGCAGCCTTGATTGTGCCAACAGTGATTTCGGGCATACATATCTCCTTATCGGGATTGGGGGCTTTGAAGATTTCTCTGCTCTTTTTGCCGTCTATGCTGATAAGGTCGATATTCCTTGGTACAGTTGGACTTTGGTAGCTGTCTATGATAGCTGTGAAGTCGGGGTCAATTTGTACCCTGTGCACACCATACTGCGGAGTTAGACATTCGATCTTTCCACCTTTGAGTGATACGCGATAAAGTTTGCGCTCGATGGGAGAAGCCATTGTACTTTCGAAGTATGCATATTTGCCTTTGGGATCGACGCCATAAAATTCGGTCACTTCGAAGTTGCCTTTTGTAAGTTGTCTTATAAGCTTGCCATTTGTGTTGTATAGATAGAGTTGCATCCAGCCATCTCGTCTTGATTGCAAGATAAATTGGTTTTTCTTGCCGGGAACGAAATAGAAGGGATGAGAAGGCTCTTCGTAAGCCTTGTCATTTTCTTCAAAAAGTTTCAATGTCTTATCTCCTGTCTTGACATTGTAAGCGTTGAAGTCACAGTGGTTTTGGTCACGATTAACCTCGGCTATATAGATGGTTTCATTGTCCGGATTCCAGCTGATATTGGTCAGAAAGTGCTCCGGGTCACCACCGGTTTTCATATAGGTTAATTTGCCTGTGGCAATATCATAAACTCCCAATGTTACATGGTGAGAAGGCATTCCTGCCATTGGATAGCGATCCGGCTCATTGGTAGCTTTGCGGGTATCGATATTAATGATGGGGTAGGGCTCTACCATGGATTGGTCCATTCTGTAAAATGCGACCTTCTTGCCATCCGGACTAAAGAAGATACCATGATCGATACCAAACTCTCTTTGGTGTACAGCATCGCCATAGACCAATGCTTCGTTGCCATCGTTTGTTACTTGAATGGGTTTGTTGAGAGCTTCACCAGGCTTAGAGGCCTTAAGAATATATATATTGAAATCTCGACTTACCGCTGCATATTCGGCATTGTCGGCAATAAAAGAGAGATCTTTTGGTAAGATGCCAAAAGCTGCGACAAATTTCTTCTGTGCAACATCATATAGATACACAGCCTTCTCAGTTGAGACTTTGAGGAAAGTCTTCGATGGTGTTGTGAAAACAGTGGGAGTGGAGATTTTATCTGTTATGCCAACCTCCTTAAGAGCTGTCTTAAGTTCATCATAACTGATTGTCGTCTTTCCTTTTGAATCAAAGATATTTTGACTTCCCTTAAATTGAGGCGAAACAAGTTCGATGCCTTTTGCGGTGTATTTCATCAAACTGTTTCCGCACCATTGCAATCCGGGAATATATTCCGGATAAGAATGGTAGAAATCACTATTGCCGGGCATTAGCTCGGACAAAGTGTATGTTCTGCAGTGCTTGTCCTCTTGTGCAGACATACTGAGTGGCAGGATTACTGCCAACAAGCCTAATAAGAAGGCTTTAGAATTATGTATCATGATAAATGTAATTTATATTTCTGTTCTTCTAAGATCGACTATTCTTCATCTAATCTAAATTGATCTTCAATGAGTGCAAACGGATCTTCTTGAGATTCGTCTGTCTGTTCTTGAGCCATTCGTCTATCTTTGGGCCATGCGGTATTTTCTTTACGATGACTACGGATGCGATCAATCTTTGCCAATTCTTCTTTTTGAGATACTTTGCCACTGCGATATTCGTTTACCCGTCTCCGTTTGCGTTTGAAATCTTCAGTGGTAGGTTTGCAATCTCTTCTATCCGTTTGGCTGTCATCACGGTCGAATCTTTTGACCTCCTTCTGTAGACCTTCGGAGAAAGAAGTAACCACACTGCCAGGTCTTCTGCCGTATGGTGTTTTTGATAATTCTTCTGAGTTATCTCTTTCGGCTCTCCTTCGGTCAAAAGGCTTGCCATTATCTTTATATCCCCTTCGCTCAAAGTTGTCTTCTCTTTTCCTTTCTCCCGATCGATTGCCTCTGTCAAATGTTCGATCTTTTCTTCCTCGTTCGAATGGAGTCTGCCTTTTATCATAGCGATTGGCTTCTCTTCGATTTTCACGACGACCTTCTCTTGCCTCTTCACTTCTAAATTCTGACATGGTACCTGAGAAGAGTTCGTAGCAGCGAAGTTCGCACTCCAATGCTCCATTCATCAAACTTTCGCGTCTGTTATGTCTAAGTCCTATTTTGTCGAAATGCTCCGGCTTATAAGCCAACACCCAAGCTTCACATCCCGGATAATTGTGTTTGAGTCGTTCGCCAATCATAGAATAAAGGTCATTGGCGTCAGACAATCTTAAGCGTTCGCCATAAGGAGGATTGGTTACGATAAGGGATTTCTCCTTTGGCTGAGGTCTCTGTTGCATTGGCACGACTTCCAATTCGATATATTTAGAAAGTCCGGCTCTTGCTATATTCTTTTGTGCTATGCGTATAGCTTCCGGCGAGATATCGGATCCGTAAATCTTATGTACAGGTGTTTTTTCTTCGCTGTCATCATTGTAGAGCTCCATAAAAAGCTCCTCGTCATAATCGTGCCATGACTGAAAAGCAAAGCCCGGACGATAGATGCCCGGTGCAATATTGGCAGACATAAGTGCTGCTTCTATAAGGAAGGTGCCGGACCCGCACATTGGGTCTATCAGGTCGGTCTCATCTTTCCATCCGGCCATTTTAAGGATGCCGGCTGCAAGCACTTCGCTAAGTGGAGCTTCTGTTTGAGCTACTCGGTATCCTCTTTTGTGCAGGCTCTCCCCGGAGCTGTCAAGTGAAACTGTTACGTCTGTATGTGAGATATGGATATTGATAAGTATATCCGGATTGTTGAGTCGTACAGATGGTCGTTTGCCCTCTCTCTCTACAAAGTAATCACAAATAGCATCTTTGGTACGATAGCCTACGTAGCGACTATGATGAAAGTGCTCTGAATAGATCACGGGATCGACTGCGAAGGTCTTTTTTACATCCATAATCTCCGACCAATCGAACTCTCTCAAAGCTGCATAAACCTGATCGGCATCTTCAGCTCTAAATTTAAGGATGGGCTTAAGGATTCTCAAGGCGGTCCTCAAATGCAAATTGGCTTTGTATAGGAAGCGCTTATCACCCTCAAAAGCAACCATGCGCCTTCCCGGTTGGATATTTTCTGCACCCAACTCTTTTAACTCTTCTGCCAATACATCTTCCAACCCGTAGAGAGTCTTGGCTACCATTTCAAATTTTTCTGTCATGACTAAATTATGTCTATTTCTTTTTTGGTTGATCGAAGGTTCCAGTCCCCCCGAAAAGGAGATGCCATAGTGTAATGTTTTGTCCTATGAAAGTCTCTTATAACCTGCTAATCAAAGGAGAAAAGTCCCACATGCTATCTCTTCTGCATAGCACGTGAGACTATTTCTTTAATTGTTATTGTAGAAGCAAATTAAATATTTCCTAAGTCTTTTCTGACCTGAGCCACAGCTTTTTCTGCCTCTTCGTAAGCTGCTTCAAGATAATCCTCACCCTTGACTGCTACATGTAGTCCGATATAGTACTTAATCTTTGGCTCAGTACCGGAAGGTCTGATAGATACTTTTGATCCATCCTCTGAACGATACTGAAGCACATTGCTTGTTCCAGGCATATCGAGCTTGGTTACCTTGCCGGTCTTAAGGTCTTTGCATTCCAGTGTGGAATAGTCATAAACTTTCACCACGGGAGAAGATGCAATATGCGACATCGGATTGCTGCGATAGTTGGTCATCATATCTGCAATCTCTTGAGCGCCTGTGCGACCTTTTCGAACAATGTTGAGACCTACTTCCTTGTATAGACCATACTTCACATAGAGAGAGCGGATAAGCTGATAGATGCTCATTCCTTTTTCAAGTGCCCAAGCCGACATCTCTGCGAATATACAGCAAGCAGACACAGAGCTTTTGTCGCGAATAAAGTCTTCCCACAGATAGCCATAGCTCTCTTCTCCGCCACCAATATATCTCATGCCTTTGGGCTCGCATTCACGAATAACATTGGCAATCCATTTGAAACCGGTGTAGCAGTCAAACATCGTCACATTATAGTCGTCTGCAATCGCTTTGATAAGCTCGGTCGTAACAATAGTCTTCACGACATAATCGTTGGCCTTGAGTTTTCCAAGTTCCTTACGGCGAGCAATGCTATAATAGGTCATCAAAGTACAAATCTCATTACCATTGATTAGGACCATCTCGCCCTTGTCATTGCGTACAGCCACTCCGATACGGTCCCCATCCGGGTCAGAAGCCAATACCATATCTGCTCCGGTTTCATTGGCACGGTCTATAGCCATCTTAAGGGCTGCCGGCTCTTCCGGATTGGGTGATACGACGGTGGGGAAGTCTCCTGAGATGACATCTTGCTCGGGAACATGTTGGATATTGGTAAAACCAAATGCTTCCAATGCTTTTGGTACGATGGTACCGCCTGTACCGTGGATAGGTGTATATACAATAGAAAGATCATGATGCTTCTTAATAGCATCTTGAGATAGACTCAAAGTACGTACAGCATCGATAAATGTCTTATCCATTTCAGCACCAAGCATGGTGATCATGGATTTGTCTCCCTTAAACTTAATCTCATCTACGGACTTGATCTTGCCAACTTCTGCGATGATGCCCTGATCGTGAGGTGCGATTACCTGGCTGCCGTCGCTCCAATAAGCTTTATAGCCATTGTATTCGGGTGGGTTGTGAGAAGCTGTGACCATGACACCGCTCTGGCAACCCAGATGACGAATAGCAAAGCTAATCTCAGGAGTAGGACGCAATGCCTCAAACAAATAAACATGAATGCCATTGGCTGTAAAAATCTCTGCTGCAGTCTCTGCAAAAAGTCGACTGTTGTTTCTACAGTCATGACCGATTACTACTGAAATTTTCTCAGAAGAAGCAAATTCCTTCTTAAGATAATTTGCCAACCCTTGGGTGGCTCCTCCAACAGTGTAGATATTCATTCGGTTGGTACCTGCACCCATGATCCCTCTCAGACCTCCGGTACCAAATTCAAGATCCTTATAGAAAGACTCGATAAGCTCAGTGTTGTCAGGATTGTCCAACATAGCTTGTACAGATGTGCGGGTCTTTTCGTCATAGCGGTTGCTTAACCAAAGCTGCGCTTTTGATCTTACGGTTGTTAATAATTCATTTTGTTCCATATCATACAATATATATTGTTGTTTCTTATGTCGTTGTGGTAAGATAGACCGGCTATTGGTTGTTAGTCCAAAACCTTTCTTATCCCACTTGCCTTAGGCAAATTATAGATTGTTATAGCTTTAATATGCCAAAGCTTAAGAGCCAAAATGACTCTCTCCTGCAAAGATAGGTATTTTGCTAAAGGGCAGAGCACAAACCAAAGACTTAAAGGAACCTTTTAAGCAGCTTTTCTGACAATTTAAGGCGGTTGCTATGTATCTTAAACCGAACCTTCCATTGCTAAAGATAATCCTTTTTAGTATCTTAGTCACCGATAAAGACAGATACCATGGAGATAATCTTGTTACTTACCTTTCTTTTGATGATTGTTTTGCTTGGAGGATCATTCCTTCAAGAGGGTAAGATATGTCTTATCGACGAGGAACAAATCAATGCCCCAATAACTATCAAATATAATCTTAAGAATGTCCTTTATGATTGGGCTGTGAAGCTCGTCATGAGAGGGGATTTTTTGTTAAATACTGTTACCTGTTCTAATGCTCAAAAAGCTACTGAAACAACACTGATTCAACTTCAAATTCACAAATTCGAGGGTTAGGGTCACTTGACCTTTTGCCGACTTTGCCCGTTTTTATAGTACGAAACGGGCTTTTTTATGCGCTATTTTAACAAATAAGGTCGCGCGAGAATGGATTGCAAGTCGCGCGACCTTCCAAAAAAGGCGGCCTAAAGCCGATTTTTAAGCCGGCGAAAGACAAATAAAAATAGCACTTTATATAAATTAACATTTAGCAAAGCCGACAAATTTTCCTTCGCTCTGATTTTTATAGAAGAAATGGCCTTTATTGAGCTCAAAAACAGGCTGCTTTTGCATGAAAATGCACCTTAATGTATTTACATTATTTAGCTAATATGCTGAAATTTGATCCAACTAACTTTATAAATCTGATCTCTTTCTATCGACTTATTTGTATTTAAATTGAGGTTATTGAGATTAGATAATGACCTTCTGAAAAGTGAATGAATGAAATTTTGTGCCTAAACTATAAACAGAAAAAGCTACAAATGGATAAAAAATAAGAAGTGATTTTTATGCTGAAAATAGAAGATAACGGACTAATATACTTTAGTTTCAGTGCATTCCAAGTGTGAATGCACCGACTAAAGTACGAAATTGAAAGCTATTCACAACAATTTTTTATAATTCGGATTGCTCATCACCAGTGTGAATGCACCGACTAAGGTACTAAATAGGTAGTTATTTACAATTTGAATTGTGTACTGTTTGATTGCAAACTGTCTTTATGAAATTAGATCGAACTAACTTTATAAATCTGCTTTTTCTCTATCGACTTGTTTGGATTTAGATATGTTTGTGTTGTTATTGGCTTTATTGGTGTATTTAAATGGGGCTATTTTCACTTTTCTTCTCATGCTGGTATAGTATTTTCTTTAGGTGAAAAAGGATTACCTTTGCGATATTATGGCTGTGTATTATTTGTATGGCCCTTGTATAAGCAAAAGATAAAAACGAAATATAATTTATGGCAAAAGAACTTAAAGAGCTAACATCACGCTCAGAGAATTACTCACAATGGTATCAAGACCTTGTTATCAAGGCAGATCTTGCCGAAAACTCGGCTGTTAGAGGGTGTATGGTAATCAAACCTTATGGCTATGCTATCTGGGAGAAGATGCAACGTTTTTTGGATGATATGTTTAAGGAGACCGGTCATAGCAATGCCTATTTTCCTCTCTTTATCCCCAAGAGCTATCTTAGTCGCGAAGCAGAGCACGTAGAGGGTTTTGCCAAAGAATGTGCGGTGGTGACCCATTATCGTCTTAAGACCAATCCTGATGGCGATGGGGTGGTGGTCGATCCCCAGGCCAAATTGGATGAGGAGTTGATTGTTCGTCCAACTTCTGAGACTATTATTTGGAGTACTTATAAGAATTGGATTACGAGCTATCGTGATTTGCCTATTCTTTGTAACCAGTGGGCCAATGTGGTAAGATGGGAGATGCGTACCCGTCTATTCCTTCGTACGGCCGAATTTTTATGGCAAGAGGGTCATACAGCTCATGCAACCAAAGAGGAGGCTGAGGAAGAGGCTAAGAAGATGCTTGAGGTTTATGCTGACTTTGCCGAAAACTATATGGCTATGCCGGTTGTGAGAGGTGTCAAGAGTGAGACCGAACGTTTTGCCGGAGCTTTGGATACATATACTATCGAGGGTTTGATGCAGGATGGTAAGGCTCTTCAGTGTGGTACCTCTCACTTCTTGGGTCAGAATTTTGCCAAAGCCTTTAATGTGACCTTTACAGATAAGGATGGTGAGCAGAAATATGTTTGGGCTACCAGCTGGGGTGTTTCGACCCGTTTGATGGGTGCTCTTATTATGAGCCATTCGGATGACAATGGTTTGGTTTTGCCTCCCAAATTGGCTCCATTCCAGGTTGTGATAGTTCCTATTTATAAGAGTGAAGAGCAGAGAGCCGCTGTTTCAGCTAAGGCCGAAGAGATTATGGCATCTCTCAAAAAACTTGGTATTACGGTGAAGTTTGATAATAACGACACTAAGAAGCCGGGTTGGAAATTTAGCGAATACGAACTCAAGGGTGTCCCTGTTCGTTTGGCTTTGGGAGCGAGAGATCTTGAGAATGGAACGATTGAGATTGCTCGTCGTGATACATTGACCAAGGAGGTTCGTCCAATGGAGGGCTTGGCTGAATATATCGACACTCTACTAAAAGATATTCAGGCAAATATTTATCAGAAAGCCCTTAAGTATCGTGAAGCTCACACGATCACTGTTGATTCTTACGAAGAGTTTAAGGAGAAGATCGAAGAGGGTGGATTTATCTTGGCTCACTGGGATGGCACAGCAGAGACAGAGGCTCGTATCAAGGAGGAGACCAAGGCTACTATTCGTTGTATCCCATTGGAGGGAGACAAGACTCCGGGTGTGGATATGCTTACCGGTAAGCCCTCTAAGTGTCGTGCTTTGTTTGCTCGTGCTTATTGATTTTTGATGAGATCTACGAAGGGGTTGTGTCATAATGGACTTATGTCGCATCCCCTTTGGTCTATCTTATAATTGCTCTTGTAATCAACAACAATCTTAATTTAGGAAGGATATGACATTTGAAAAGCTATCGATAGATGGCCTTCTTCTTATGAAGCCAAGGATTTTTAGAGACAATCGTGGCTACTTTTTTGAGAGTTTTAGACAAAAAGACTTTGAAGATGCCGTTGGACAGAAGGTCAACTTTGTGCAAGAAAACGAATCCAGATCTTCATTTGGTGTTCTCAGAGGTTTGCATTTGCAGAAGGGAGATGACTCCCAAGCTAAGCTCGTTCGCTGTGTAAGAGGGCGTATTATTGATATAGCAGTTGATTTGCGAAAAGGCTCATCTACCTTTGGTCAATATGAGGCTGTGGAGCTGAGTGAGGACAATCATTTTGAGTTTTTTGTTCCTCGTCATTTTGCTCATGGTTATATTGTACTAAGTGAAGAGGCTGTATTTCAGTACAAGGTTGACAATTTGTATGCACCTCAGAGCGAATGTTGTATCTCTTATGATGATCCGGATATAGATATTGCCTGGTCCGAGTTGGCTCCATATGTTGAAACATTCAATATGAGTAGCAAGGATCAGAACGGTATCTCATTGAAAGAATATATTGATCAAAATTAATTCTCTATACTATGAACACATATCTTGTGACAGGTGCTGCCGGTTTTATCGGAGCTAACTTTGTTCACTATCTCAGAGAAGCCGAGCCTGATGCTTTTATTGTGGTGGTCGATAGCTTGACCTATGCCGGCAATTTGGCTTCTATTGCTGACTTGATGGAAGATACCGCTCGTTTTGCCTTTTGTAAGGCCGATATCTGCGATGCGGAGGCTATCTCTAATATATTTGATAAGTACCAACCAACCTTTGTGGTCAATTTTGCTGCAGAGAGTCATGTGGACAGGAGTATAGAAGACCCACAGATCTTTATTAAAAGTAATATCTTGGGTGTACAGGTCTTGTTAGATGCTGTAAGAAAAGCTTGGGTTGTAGCGAAAGATGATAAGGGCTATCCTATATGGAAAGAGGGTTGTCGTTATCTTCAGGTGTCAACAGATGAGGTCTATGGCAGTTTGGGTAAGGAGGGATTTTTTACCGAAGATATGCCACTTAAGCCTCGAAGCCCTTACAGTGCTGCCAAGTCTTCTGCCGATTTGATAACCTTGGCTTCGGTTGAGACCTTTCACCTTCCGGCAGTGATTACTCGTTGCTCAAACAATTATGGGCCGTATCAGTTCCCCGAAAAGCTTATCCCTTTGGTGCTAAACAATATTCTTCAGTCTAAGCCTTTGCCTATCTATGGAGATGGTTCCAATGTGCGCGATTGGCTGTATGTAGAAGATCATTGCCGAGCTATCTATAAGGTCCTTCATGGAGGAAGAGTAGGGGAGGCGTATAATATTGGTGGCCACAATGAGTATTCCAACTTGGAGTTGGTCAAGATTATCCTTCGTACCGTACGACAGTTGATGGAAGAGGAGCCTAAGTATCGTGAATTGCTTCGTGTGGAAGAGGCAAAAAGGGCTGATGTATCTTGGATCTCAGAAGGGCTAATCACCTTTGTCAAAGATAGATTGGGGCATGATGCAAGGTACGCTATCGATCCCTCCAAAATACATGGAGAGCTTGGTTGGCAACCAACGACTAAGTTTCCTCAAGGTATCGTGAAGACTGTTAGGTGGTATCTGGAGCATCAAGATTGGGTAAAAGACATTGTTGAGGGTGATTATCAAAACTATTATAGCAAGATGTATTCGAATAGGTAAGACAGTTATCTATTTTAACCCAAATTGTCGATAGAAAGAAAAAGCATTTATTGAGTTTAACCAATATACTATTTATGGAACCGGTTTATATTCAACAAACTTATGATCAGGACTATCAGCATTGTTTTGGCTGTGGTCCTAAAAATGAAGAGGGACTTCATATTAAGTCGTATCCAATCAATGAGGGAAAGCAAACCAAGTGTACCTTTACCCCCGACAAGAAGTTTAGCGGTGGGCATCCCCACAATGTCTATGGAGGGATGATAGCAATGCTTTTTGATTGTCATGGTACCGCATCGGCTGCCTATTTTCATTTGGTGGACAAAGGTTTGCCTTTTAATGAAGAGACTGTGATAAGAAGGTTTGTTACGGCTCATCTTGAGGTGGATTTTAGAAAGCCCACTCCGCAAGGTGTTGAGCTGACAGTCATAGCTGAGCCAATAGAGCTTGGTGAGCGTAAGGTAGTGCTTAAGATGCAACTCTTCGCAGGGGATAAATTGTGTGCTGAGTCTACTATGGTAGCAGTGGGACTATAAGGTTTTTGTAACATTCTTAAAAGAGATTTTCGAAGCTAACAGTTCCAAAAGGGATTGTTAGCTTTGATTGTAAAAGTATTAGGACATCAAAAAGTATCTGTCAATGAGACTAAAATGGACACGCTCGATGCTTCTCATCGTGCTGATTGTGGCTTTATCTTCATGTGCCTCTAAGAAAGGTTTTGATTCATCGGTTGGATTTCCTCCAAAGTACGAATTTCGAGGAGCGTGGATCCAGACTGTCTATCAGAGTGAATATGCCAATCTTAGTACTGATGCGGTGAAGCAACTACTCCAAAAAAGAGTAGAGGCTCTTCATCGTGCCGGATGCAATGCTGTGATTTTTCAGGTGAGGCCCGAAGGGGATGCCTTTTATCAGTCCGGCTATGAGCCATGGAGTCGTTTCCTTACAAAGACTCAAGGCAAAGCGCCCTCTCCTTACTGGGATCCTTTGGCCTATATGATAGAGCTTTGTCATGAGAGAGGTATGGAGCTTCACGCTTGGATCAATCCATATAGAGCAGCTGCCAATCAGTCTGTGCCGATGTCTTCAAACCACCCGGCTGTGCAGCATCCCGATTGGTGTGTAAGCTACAACAATCAGCTTTTTTACAATCCCGGTATTCCGGCGTGCCGTGAGCATATCTGCAAAGTGGTTACAGACATTGTTTTGAGATATGATATAGATGCTCTTCATATGGATGATTATTTTTATCCTTACCCCGTAGCAGGTTTGAGATTTCAAGATGACGATACTTTCAGAAGGTATGGAAGGGGTTTTTCGAATATTTCCGATTGGCGAAGAGATAATGTCAATCGTTTGATAGCAGATGTCAAGCAAACGATTGCCCATACGAAGCCTTGGGTTAAGTTTGGAGTGAGCCCGTTTGGTATCTATCGCAACAAACGGTCGTCTGCAATAGGAAGCAATACCGGGGGACTTCAGAATTATGATGATCTCTTTGCAGATGTCCTTCAATGGGAGGCTTCTAATAACATTGACTATATAGCCCCGCAGCTGTATTGGGCAATAGGTCATAAGGTGGCAGACTTTTCGGAGTTGGCTCATTGGTGGAATAGGCATACTTATCCGACCACAGACCTCTACTTCGGTATTGATGTCAAAAGAACCATGAATGAAAAACAGCTTAGACAAAAGGTGGAGATGACGAGGAAACTGGCCAAGGGTATTATTTATTGGCCGGCCAATGAGGTTGTCAACAATACTGGGGGAATAGCCGATTCCTTAAGAACAATCTATCAGAGTACAATTGCCCTCATAGAGCCATCATCAAAGTTTAAGCACAAAGTGCCTAAGGTAAAGGGACTTACTGCCGAAAGGGTAGCCACAGGATATCGTCTTTCATGGCTCAATACCTCTGAGCCTTGTGATCCAATTACGCCACAGTTTTATGTCGTTTATCTAATTCCAAAAGGCCATAAAGTAACTACCGACTATTCGCAGTATATCATATATGTGGGACCCAAGTCACAACTTATCCTGCCTTACAGCTTGGGAAAAGGAAAATATACCTGCCTTGTTACAGCTTTGGATAGATTCAAAAATGAAAGTAAGCCCCAAAAGATTGTCATCACTTTGTAACGGGATACATATCATATTCATAATCTACTGAAGAGGTATAGTCTGATTATATCTCTCAATTCGGAATGTCATTGTTTCGAAACAAAAGATTTATCAAATAGCAACAATATCAGATAGTTTATCGTTTCCTAAAGGTTATCTTTGTGCATAGTTATTGTGCTATTAAATTTCTATGGATAGAGAAATTCAGAACTTTGGAAACTCCTTTGAACTATTGGCACAATGTGATTTTAATTAACTTTAGTAAGCAGTGATGAATATCCTAATTTTGAACGGACCCAATTTGCATGTGATAGGCACAAGAGAGCCTAAGATATATGGTAGTAGAAGCTTTGACAGTTTCTATCAAGAGCTGTCAGCCGGCTTTCAAAACATTCGCTTTAGTTATTTCCAAAGCAATCATGAGGGAGAACTCATCGATCGCTTGTATCAAGCCCAAGAAGAGGGTATTGATGGTGTAGTGTTTAATGCCGGTGCTTATACGCATACATCTCTGGCTTTGGCTGATGCTATCCGTGCTGTTTCGATCCCCGTGGTTGAAGTCCATATTAGCAATGTCGCATCTCGAGAGGAGATTCGCAGGACTTCATTGATTGCCTCCGCCTGTGTGGGGTCAATCTCGGGATTTGGTCTATTCTCATATACATTGGGATGTTATGCACTGCTTGATCATATAAATAAACAAGTAGAATGATGAAACAGACAAAAATTGTAGCGACCATCTCAGATCTTAGGTGTGAGGTTGATTTTCTTAAGAGCTTGATTGATGCCGGAGTCAATGTTGTTAGGCTCAACTCGGCTCATATGGATGAAGCGGGGATGGATAAGGTGATTGATCGTGTGCGCTCTATCTCTCCTTATGTAGGTATCTTGATTGATACAAAGGGGCCGGAGGTGCGAACGACAGCCTGTGCCGAGTCAATAGCGTATAAGACAGGTGACAACTTTTATATTGAAGGCAATCCACAGGGAATTTCTACAAAAGAATGTATATGTGTCAACTATGCCGATTTTGTTCAGGACATTGCTGTAGGAAGTGAGATTTTGATTGATGATGGTCTTCTTGAACTACAGGTGCTTGACAAGATCGATGGCCGTTTGTATTGTAAGGCCCTTAATGATGGTGAAGTTGGTAGCCGCAAAGGTGTCAATGTGCCCGGTGTCCGTATGAGTCTGCCTTCTCTGTCAGACAAAGACAAACGGTTTATTGACTATGCTATTCGTAAGAAAATAGATTTTATAGCACATTCATTTGTCAGGACCAAGCAAGATGTCAGGGATGTGCAAGAGATATTGGAGCGTGCCCATAGCCACGTTAAGGTAATCGCCAAGATTGAGAATCAAGAAGGTGTAGATAATGTTGATGAAATTTTGGATACTGCTTATGGTTTGCTTGTGGCGAGAGGAGATTTGGGTATTGAGGTACCTCAGGAGAAGATCCCTGCAATACAGAGATTGCTTATTCGTAAGAGTATCGAACATCGTAAGCCGGTCATTGTGGCTACTCAGATGTTGCATTCAATGATAGAGAACCCAAGACCTACCCGAGCTGAGGTGACCGATGTGGCAAATGCCATTTATAACAGGGCTGATGCAGTGATGCTAAGTGGTGAGACGGCGAAAGGTAAATATCCGATCGAAGCGGTCAAGACGATGGCAAAGATTATTGTCGAATCGGAGAAAGCCAAGTTAGAGGCAAATGATTTGAGAATACCTATTCGTGAAGAAAATATTGATACAACTTCATTCTTGGCTAAGCAGGCCGTGAAGTCTGTATCAAAGTTGGGAGTCAAAGCCATTATTGTAGACTCATTTACAGGTCGTTCGGCAAGGACAATATCTGCTTACAGAGGGCGTGTGCCGGTGTATGCAATATGTTATAGCGAGCATTTGATCAGACATCTCTCCCTTAGCTATGGTGTATGGGCTGAATATCAACCCTTGGAAAAAGGAAAACTGGAAAACCTATCGGGGGCATTAAAAGCTTTGGTCGTTTCTCATTTTATTGAAGACGACGATTTGATAGCATATATCAGTGGTAAGCCGGGAAGAAAAAGTTCGGCTACGGGACTTGAGATAGATGCGGTTAAAAGCATTATCGAGCGTCGTTGCTGGTAACAATAATCATATAAAGGTCGGTGAATGGCAAAGGCTGTCTCTTCAGATTTGGACGAGACAGCCTTTGTTTTGTCGGAATATTGCCTTCGTTCAATATGCTCAATTTGTCTGATTTTATCTTTACCTTCATACTATGAACACTTCCGAAGTATTAAAACAATATCAAAACTATCTTCGTTTGGAGCTCAACTTGACTCCAAATAGCTGCGATGCTTATCAGCATGATGCCGCTAAGCTTGTTGATTATTCAGAAGAGATTGGCAAATCCGTTGTCGATATTACTTATGAAGATCTTCAAAACTTTGTTGCCTCTCTATATGATCTTGGTATATCGGTAAAGTCTATTGCCCGGGTGATTGCCGGGATCAGATGCTTCTATAAATATCTTCTTTTGGAGGAGTATATGGATGCAGACCCTTCTGAACTTTTGGAGTCGCCTAAGTTGGATAGCAGACTCCCGGAGGTCTTGACCGTTGAGGAGATAGATCGTATTCTAAATTCGATTGATACCGATTCGGCTATGGGGCTAAGGAATAGAGCTATGATAGAACTTTTGTATTCGTGCGGTTTGCGTGTCTCCGAACTTTGTAATCTTACATTCAACAATGTCTTTTTGGAGGATGCTTATATCAAAGTTCCCGGCAAAGGTCGAAAGGAACGTCTCGTACCTATGAGCGATGCCTCTATCAATTATATCAAAGCTTACGTCAGTCGAATGGATGAGTTGCCCAAGCCTCAAAGAGGTCAAGAGCAATATCTGTTTTTAAGTAAGCGTGGTAAGGCAATCTCAAGGATAATGGTTTTTCATATTGTTAAGGAATTGGGAGAGTTTGCAGGTATTGACAAAAACATTTCTCCACATACATTCAGACACTCTTTTGCTACTCATCTTCTTGAGGGGGGAGCCAATCTGCAGGCTATTCAGATGATGCTCGGACATGAGAGTATAGCTACAACTCAAATCTATACCCACATCGATAGAGAACAGCTTAGGAAGCAGATCGAAAGATTTCATCCAAGCAATCAGTAGTTCTCTTGAGTTTATTCGAAATAATCTAACCTTCAATATGTTTGAATGCAATAGTGTCCTAAACGTTTTTGACGAATAAAAAGAAAAGGGTAGGTTTGTATTGAACAAAAAAGAACAGCTCCAAGAGCTGTCACCAACCACCCTTTTCATGGCAAATATAACACTATTCGCACA
>NZ_JBHSGO010000189.1:0-18224 GCF_042654485.1 Falsiporphyromonas endometrii
CTTCATGCTTAACCATTCGTTTTGACAACATTTCAATGATCTCTTTAGTGTTTTCGAACCGACTTTTGTCAGTTCTATTGTTTAACTTTTAATTTTTCGGTAAAAATTTACCGAAGTATTGTTCTTATTGACGATATAAATAATTTCAAGTAACAATTTATCAAGTAGGGAGTATAAATCACTTGAATGCTTCAAAGGTTCGTGGTAATAGTGAGAATAGAAATTCCTTAAACCATTAATAGTTTTAAAAATCAGATCCAAATTATCAATAAAACTACATATCTGATATTTACACTCCTTCTTGTCGAATGAAAAATGTTTAAGGAGTCCAATAATAGGGAAATATCGCTTGAGAAAATCTGCTCTTTTCTCAAAGTCTATCTGTGAAAGATTATTCTTAAGATATGACTTCAAGTTGGTCAGTTTTATATCCTTAGGTTCTATTTTTATATCAAACTCTTCTACAAACCCAGTTAATACAAGCCATATATTATTACAGGCTAAATTAAAATACCCACCGAAAAAGTGCTTATCACTATTTAAAGTATAATCATATTCAATTCTATTTGGTTCTTCCATAATATCTATTTTGTATTTTTTCGAAGTTAATAAATATCTCAACGAATTCATTTGTTATACTTATCCTCGTACTGTCAAATCAAAATACTTTACTATTCGTCTATGGATACGATCTCTTTGATATCAAGCATACGAAGCTTTGTTTCATTATGTAAATGTGTCCGGACTTATGATAATGTCCAAAAAACCAATTACGGACAGGATGATGGTGTGAAATCAGATAATCATAGAGTCGGCTTATGCGGTCACGCTCTGACCTAACCTCATCATCCAATGAATTGTCATTGGCACAATAATGCTCATAATCCTTGTCAAAAGGAAGAGGGTAAAATGATGGAGCCGCATGCGTGACAATAGTATCTATCTTAATACCTTGTACATCAAGCATCTTAAGTGTTTCTTCATCAAAATACATCTGTTCATCTTCCCAATAAATTTTACTCACATTCTTCCCCAAATCCTCATAATACTTCATACTAGAAATACGGAACTGACGATCGAGAGAGACAGCTCCTCCTACGCATAAGACCTGATGTCCATTTGTGCCAATAACCGTGTAGTCCGGCAAAGCTCTTACATAGGTGTAATCGATTAGTTTTTCTCTAAACCAGCGAGGGGCATCGTGATTTCCTCTGACTAAGAGGATAAGTGTATTCAATTGCTCAAGCTCATCATGCAAGATATTAAACTTCAAATCGTATGCTTTCCACTCGTCAAATCCTAAACCACAATCACCCACCACGACCACAATAGCATCACGGATCTGTTGTTTAGTGAGATTATAAACTAATGAAGAATACTCTCCATGAATATCACCACAGAAAAAAAGTCTGTCTGCTCGATCAGACAAATCTAAATATTGCATACACATACAAAAGTTGTATTAAAATAAATTTAGATAATAATGTTATAAAAAAGATATGCAAAATAGGAGCAGATGTCCTGGAAATACACTTCTAAACAAAAAGATTCTCTTAAAACATTCCACATTATATTTTCTCAAAACGACTGCCCGAATCTATTGCAACATAAATAAAGCATTTCAAGATATTACAGTAGCCAATCAAAGTCAGAATTAGGACATTGAGTAAAAATATTACTTCTTAAAAATCTTACCCAAAAATATGTTCATTGTAACATCATTGAAAGGGCTTCCTTCTTACCCATACGTCTGTTTGAATTTAATTATCACATCTTGCATCTCTTTGGGGAGATAGCCACTCGCCTTGACTTGTATATGTTTAGGTATTCCGTAGTATGCTTCTGCAATACTACCTGTAATGGCAGCACTATCACCACCGATTGATACCGCAAGACGAATAGCACTTTCAAAATCTGTACTTTCAAGAAAACACACAATGGCTTGTAGTACAATTATTTGTCACGTTTCATCAAATCTGTTTGTCTGTCTGATTTCATCACACGCTTGGTTTATATTGTAGCCATAAACATCTTTTACAGATTCAATGATAAGCCCAATATCCTTTTTCGTTCTTGCAAGATAAATGCAATCAGCAACACATTCAGCCACTTTGATACCTTCAGGGTGGTGTGTGTACATTCGGCTGATTTTATCGCATTCATCAACACGTCCTGTCTTGTAGAAAGATCCCCACAAGGAGATACACGCATTGCAGAACCATTGCCAAAGCTACTGTAAGGTTCTGGGTGTGAATACCATATATGTTCTTCTGATGATACGACTATACAAAACAACTGTTCGCTTACTCAGGTGTTTGAATGCCACTAAAGCAAGAACTATCTTCAAGATTGCGCAATCTATTTAGAATATCATAAAAAAATACCGTAACTCACTAAGAATTACGGCATTCAATATTCTTGAAACAAGCTATACAAAGCTGTTCATGTGGAGCTGGAGGGAGTTGAACCCTCGTCCAAACGCGGAAACAATTCGCTTTCTACATGTTTATTCACACCTGATTTGTTTGGAATAAGATCGGTTAGTGACCACCCATTGATCTTACCCCTATCTCTCTAATACACTGTACAGTCCGAGAGAATGACTGACAGAGGCCCCGATTTACGTGCGTCACCGGATCGGATTACCTCAGGACATTGGTGTCCGGGTGACGTCTCGTCCCTGCGACTATCGCGGGGATAAAGCAACTAACTTACTGTGCTTCGGTTAGGCAGCGAGAGCGTAATTATTTTCGCCAACTAAAATTTTTGAAGTCTAGGATTATAGTGCCAGGCAACTAAGCACTACATGCTTACAAACCGGTTCTACACGCTGTCAAAGCCAGTCAGCCCCGATTTTGATTAGCAAAGATAGTAATATTTCTTTGAATCTGTATGTTTGGAACTTTATTTATGGGGAATGAAACGGCCAATTCATATTATCTCCCCCACCCTATGCAACGCATACTTAATATGATTGGCATAATCATAAGACATTGATTGCAAAAAGCAACCATCATTCATACTATTTTCACATTACATAAAGGATTACTTACCATACTTTGGGAGATTTGTTTTGCATGACGAAGCTTTTCTCTTTAGGAACAATCGATGCCCTTTGTGATCCAATAAAACTATTATTGAACTAAAATACCAGAATCGTTATCGTAGTTTTTTATCTTTTGTTCTGCTTTCTTTGGACTCTTTCCAAAATTAAAAACATAACTCACTTTTAAATATACCATGTTTGCATATCCTGTAGTCTTATTCCATGTCTCCATCTGCAAAATAGCTTTAGGGTGCGTCGACTTGCCATCACTATATTCTTTCATGAATAAATACTTTATGCCACCTCCTAAAGACAATCCAAACTTAGTACGATAATTTGCCTCTATGAAACTTGCTTGTGGATGTTTTTGAATAAGCTGCCCGGTAATGCTTTTTAAAGGAGTCTGATAGAATATTTTTGCATTCCATCTTTGAAAATTAAATGATAGTTCAGGTATAAATCTAAAAGACGAAAAGTTCCAATTTAGACCATTTGACTTCATGTTATCCCAATAAAAAGCACCAGTAAGTGATAGTACCACCTTTGGGTTACCCAATGGCATTACATTAATCTTCCCCACCATCCCAATTTTCTGTAATAGGGATATATTGTCATAGGATTGAGCAATGTAGTCTTCCGTATCCATAAAAAATGGGACAAAGGCATGAGGTGAATGCTTATAAAAAAGATTCCAAGCCGTAGTAGCATAATTTGAGGAGAAATACCCTCCAATCAAAAATGTATTCTGTTTATAGGAAGTCAATTTGGGATTTCCCACATAAACATATTCGGGAGCAAATATCACAGGAGTTTTACTAAGTAGAGAAATACCCGGATTAATCGTTTGTCTTAGAATATAGGTAAACATTGAGCACTTCTTTGTCGGATTCCATGATACACGAAACTTTGGTGTGAAATCTAATGTAGAAAGAGAATTCTCAATGTTGGGGTTGGAAAAATAACCATAACTTAATCCTAAACTAAGGTAATAGTTGATTTTTCCTTTTTGAAAGGAGAAATCCGTAAAGGCTCTCAGAGTATGTCTATATGTATTGTCTTCATGCTCTGTATCAGTATATATTATTTGCTTGTTATGCTCAATAAAATCATTGAAGCCAACATTTAAAACAATATTCTTTGTGCGATATTGATATTGGGCATCCGTTATTAAGGAGTACTTGTTCCCTTCAACCAACAAATCATTTGAAAAATCAGCATCTCTATAGGAGGATGTTAATTGTGTATCATACGCTGTCCCTATGACGTTTAAAAGGAGTTGACTTGATTTACCAAACATTTTTTCTCCATACAAGTCTATAGAATACAATTTATATTTGTCCCTTGTTGTTTTGTTTATTTGCTGAGATAAGGTAGCGTCCGATAGATTTTGAGAAACGCTTTTATCTCTATCGTGTCTTTCGCCTCGAAGAGTTGCGCTCAATTGATGCTTGCCGGGATCAGCATAAGTAATTCCAATTTTACCTCCATTTAAATCCCATTTGAATGGAGAAGGCAACCCTTCCCTTTCTTGATTGTATTCATTTCCTCGGAATGTGTAGTTAATCGTTTCATCTTCAAAAGACCTACTACGACGGTACAAGTTGCTAAAATCAGCAGTTAACCTCACCTTATTAAGGTTGTAAGTAAAATTAACTTGATTATCTCCACTGGCGATAGTGACAGCATTGCCGGCATTCACAAAAACAGTCCCCCCGGTAATACTCTTGACCGTTACAATATTAATAAGGGCTCCGACGCCATATCGAGCAAAACGAGCTGGCGGATCTTCATAATAATCTATTCTTGAGATCAATTTTGGTGGCAATGCCATCAGGTCATATTCTGTTGCATTAACTCCATTAATCAAAATTTTCACTTTCCGACCATCTATAGATTGAAGTTTTTGATTAAAGTCTAAACTTATAGTTGGAATTAGAGATGTTGCATCGAGGGTATTGCTAAAAAGAGACAGTTTTTTTGCATCAAATCTAAAAGATTTGTGATCCATAAAGTCTTGTAATTCCTCTGGACGCACAACAAGCTCTGACAAGTTAAAACGGTTTTCTTGTAGTATAATAGTACCTATATCTGGAGATGTATGGTTTCTTGTATAGGTTTCAAAACCAACACAAGAAGCTTTTACAATAAAATTTTCCGGAAGTGTTTGATTAGATATACTTATAGAAAAATGCCCGGAAGAATCTGTTATTCCGCCTTCAATTAATGTATTATTATCTCGCAGTAATGAGATACTTACAAATTCGATACCTTTCTTTAGAGAATCTGTAACCAATCCATGTACTATAACTTGTTTCTGAGCAGACATCTTTATGCACGCAAACATCAAAAGGCAGATAAATAGTTTTAACTTTTTCATTGTTCTACAGAATTATATTTATAGCAAGAACCATTGAAACATCCCGGATCAAGCATATAATCGAATTATCTTCTATAAGATTTTACGCAAAAAGAACAAATCATAGATTCTTACATGGACTTCTTTTTCAGTGATACCGGCAAAGTCAATGAGATAGCGACTTTTGTCTGAATATTATTCTCTGCTGCTATCAGCAAATCCGCTTCCAACAAAGTATCTTGAGTTCCAAACGATGTAGGAACAAAAGACTCCGCTAAGCTGGATCTATCCAATTTTACACACAAAATCATCGTATCATATATTGCAAATATAAATAATTTAATTTGTATTAACACTACTTTTATTTGTGACGTTTTATCAAGTTTTCACTACAAGTATGCAAGAAGAAAAAGAAACAAGGGACGATTTACTATCTTTTTATTTCATCCATCTAATTCTAAAACAACACACATTATTGCTTTTTCGGAGATAGATTAGATCTCATAGGCACTTTTATAGCGAAGAAAGCGTTAGAATAGTCATTGCAAAAGAGTATTCTTTTTAGTATATTGGTCCACATAAAAGAATAATAACCATGACGATAAGCATATTACTTACAATACTTTTAATGATTGTTCCGCTTAGCAGAACAATCCTCTTTGCAAGTAAGATATGCCTTAGTCAAAGGGGACACATCAATGACTTCTTAGATATCAAATACAATCTTTTGAATAGTCCTTCTCATTGGGCTGCGAAGCTCATAATGAAAGGGCCTTATATGTTAAATAAATCTAAAGAGACTAATAATCAAAAAGGCTCTCAAAACATCTTAATTCAACCGCAAAATCTTAAATCAGAGAGTTAGGGTCACCTGACCTTCTTGCCAAATTTGCCCGTTTTATTAGTACAAAACGGGCTTTTTTATGCGCTATTTTAACAAATAAGATCACGCGAGATGCAATCTGTTCTCGCGCGACTTTGGATCTGATCTCGCGCGACCTTGACATGCGAAGTCGCGCTGCTTCAAGTGCAACCTCGCGCGAGTTTACTTTCAAGGTAGCGCGAGAATGGATTGCAAGTCGCGCGACCTTCCAAAAAAGGCCGCCTGAAAGCTGTTTTTTAGTCGACGAGAGATTGTTTCCATGACGTGTTATATACAATTTAACATATTACCATACCAATTAATCTGCTTCCATCTATTTTTTGAAAGATAAAAAGCCTTTTTGATACCAATAATCTGCTGTTTTAAAGCAAAAAACAGCACACAGATACTTTACATTATTTATACAATCAACAACTATTTTAAGCAAAAAGGTGGGCTTATATTTTACTTAAAACACTCCTTTGTTATGGAAAATGACTTATAAATAGTCCTAAGTTCACAATAGAAATATATAGATACAGGTTAATATTGGGTGATCAAAAAGTTCTTCAATCCAAATCACCGAAAGCTATTTTTTGATTAGCAACGAAGAAGCTATTCTGTCGGATTCTCCAAATAATGTATTTTCTTTCCTTTTTCTTTGGCGTACTTTATTTCCTTCGATGTACTTTGTCCAATATATCCTCCCGGATTAATAACAAAGATTTCGTCCGATAAATCTATTTTGGCCAAATGTTGCTTGTCAAGCATTTCTTTGATTCCGTCTTGCCATACTTCATTATCACCTGAATGTCCGAAAAGTCCTACTGAAATTACGATATATCCTTTTAAGCTCAATTTCTTTTGCATCTCTATAAATTGAGTTTTGAACCTTGTACTACCACAAAGAGTGATAATTTTGAACCCATTAACCATATTTCTTATCCTATTTTGATGGTTACTTCTATATAATCGGAGAAATAAAAATCGTTTGAATGAAATATAAATAGCATTCAAACGATAGTGATAAATTGTTTTTGAGATGATCTATTGATATTAATAGCTCTTATAAAAAGCTCTTTGCATTTCTCGTTTATCATCCCTTTCTTTGAGTGCAGCCCTTTTGTCATATTGTTTTTTACCTCTCACCAGAGCTACATTTAGCTTTGCCAAACCTCTATCATTTATAAAGAGTTTGAGAGGGACAATCGTCACACCCGGTGTTTTGACAGCCTCTTGAAGATCATGAAGTTCTTTTTTATTGAGCAATAATTTTCGATCTCTTCGTTCTATATGGTTATTGTATGACCCATACTCATAAGGTGCGATATACATATTTTTAGCCCATAACTCTGATCCAAAAAACAGACAAAAAGAATCGACAAGGCTTGCCTTTCCTGTCCTTATGCTCTTGATTTCCGTTCCTTGCAAGACCATTCCTGCCGTGAAGGTATCGAGAATCTCATAATCAAAGGTTGCTCTTTTATTTTTGATCTGTATATTGTTTGATTTAATCTTTTTCATAACAAATGTTTTAAAGCTTTATCTCGGAGCTTTCTTATACAAATATAATGCAATCAAGATAAAGACAAAGTTTGGAATCCAGGCAGCAAACCAAGGAGACATAGTTCCTGTTGCTGCAAAGGTACTTGTCATGGTCATAAACATGATGTATCCAAAACTCAATCCAAGGCCCAAAGCAATATTAAATCCCATTCCATTTTTCTTCTTTCTGGCACTGAGCGAAACACCTATAATGGTCAAAATAAATGCGGTCATAATGGACGCTATCCTCTTATGAAGTTCTATTTCAAACAAGGATGCAGTTCCCAACCCTCTCGCCTTCTGTCTTTCAATATACTGATACAGCTGTGGCGTAGTCATTGTTTGCACATCGTCCATTCCAATTAAGAAGTCTGAGGGCTTCAAATTGATTAGGGTGTCCATTGTTTCGCCTGTTTTTACAGTTTCTCGATTGTTTTTGAAAGACATATCAACCCAATTATGTAGTTTCCATTTGCCATTACCGGAATACTCCAGCATTTCTGCTGTTAACCGTGACTTAAGAGCATTGCCATTGAACCTTTCGAGCGAAAACTGATAACCTTGATTGACATCTTCTGCGTATGATCCCAAATATACGAACACATTTTTCTTAACCTCCATCTGTACACTCTCGGCATAAGTGACCTTATGACTCTTCTTTCTAAGGTGTTGATTGGTATAGTCCATCATAATCTTACTGGAAGGTGGTATAATAAAACTATTGAGAGTAAAAGTCAGCAAAGCCAAAAATGCCGCAGAAATCATATACGGTCTCAAAAGCCTCTTGAAACTTATTCCGGTCGATAGCATAGCTATAATCTCCGACTTTGCAGCTAAATTGGATGTAAAAAAGATAACTGCGATAAATGTAAAGAGGGGACTAAATAGATTTGCGTAGTAAGGGATGAAGTTGAGATAATATTTAAAGATAATATCATGAAGAGTCACCTCCGGTTGCAAGAAATAACCGATTTTCTCGTTGATATCAAAGACAACAGCCACCGTTATAATCAAGAAGATCGAGAAAAAATAGGTCCCTAAGAACTTCTTAATAATGTATATATCCAACTTTTTTAGAATTGGAGTCTTACTTCGTTTGAGTTTTGTCTTCATTTGAGAAGTTGTTTTATTACGCTGCTTTAATACTTAAGCCATAATCTGATTGTTGTCATCACTATTGGCTATCTCTTTATGTACCTGCAGAAACACAGTCTATATATGAAAATGACTACGCTTGGAGGTTGTTTTGGACTAATAGCAATAAGTACAAATCTCTTTCAAAGCATCACGAGAGGCATCCAAGCAGCATTTTTAGATCTGCTTGATACTACCCTCTTCGCTATTACTTTAAACTTATATTCTTCTTCCTAAATCTTTTACTACTTCCGGATACCATGTTCCAAAGTCGCCATCAATAATATGCTTACGAGCCGTTGTGACAAGGTCAAGATAGAAAGCAAGATTGTGTATTGATGCAATCTCCAAAGCCAATATCTCTCCTGCTTTAAACAGGTGATGAAGATAGGCCTTACTATACCTTTGGTCAACAAAAGAGGTACCCATAGGGTCAATACAACCAAAATCGTTTGCCCACTTGGCATTCCTCATATTGATCGTTCCCTGCCATGTAAAAAGTTTAGCATTACGTCCATCTCTTGAAGGCATGATACAATCAAACATATCCACCCCTCTTGCTATTCCTTCCAATATATTGACAGGTGTACCGACTCCCATGAGATAGCGAGGTTTATCCTTAGGTAAAATCTCATTGGTAAGCTCTATCATCTCATACATTTTCTCTGTCGGCTCACCCACAGCAAGTCCTCCAATAGCATTGCCATCAGCACCAATCTCGGCTATCTTCTCTGCAGCTCTTTTACGCAAATCGGGATAGACACATCCTTGCACTATTGGGAACAGACTTTGATGATAACCATACAAAGGCTCTGTCTCTCCAATCCTTTTGACACATCTATCGAGCCAACGCTCAGTAAGATCCAAAGACTTTTTGGCATAGTTGTAATCGGCATCACCCGGGCAACACTCATCAAAAGCCATGATGATATCAGCACCAATGACACGCTCGATATCCATTACTCGTTCAGGAGAAAACAAATGCTTAGAACCATCAATATGGCTGGAAAAATAGACACCCTCCTCCGTTATCTTTCGCCGTTCAGCAAGACTAAACACCTGAAATCCACCACTGTCTGTCAGGATAGGTCTCGACCATGTACCAAACTTATGAAGTCCTCCGGCTTTTCTTAAAATATCCAGCCCCGGCCTGAGATACAGGTGATAAGTATTACCAAGGATAATCTTGGCATTGATGTCTCTTTCTAATACCGACATTTCCACAGCTTTGACCGAACCGACAGTACCTACCGGCATAAATATCGGTGTAGGTATCTCGCCATGATCTGTCGTAATAAGTCCGGCTCTTGCTGCCGTAGTGCTACAATTATGCTCTACTTTATATTTCATTCTATTTATGTAATCTATAACAAGCTATGTGTTACTTTGTTGTCTCTTTTGAGAGATAGCTCTGTAACTCTTAACAATTTGTATTCAAAAGCTTAAATCGAATCCTCAATATACCATCCTTATAATCAGAACTTGAGATCTTAAAAGTTCCAATTTCAGATGTATTTTTGACATGAAGTCCAATGCATAGACATTCATCATAGTCCCCCACTTTGACTATTCTCACTGTGTCAGAAGCATTCTCCGGAAGACGATCGGTAGGAATCCTGCCTTCTGCCTCCTCTATGGTAATAAACTCATGAGAGACATCCATATTTCTTGAGATAACCTCATTGACTGTATCTTCAATTTTTTGGATCATTTCGGCTGAAGGTTCCTTTGGAAGAGCAAAATCCATCTTACTTTTTTTCTTCTCAATGTGAGCTGAGACAGATCTACCGCACCCAAAGAGATTGATCATTGTCCTATTGACAATATGCTCTGCCGTATGCATTGGAGGGTATTCTTGTTTATTATGTTCGTTTAAGATAGGTGATTCCATTACTTCAATTTGCTAATAATGATTAGATAAGAGCTTCGATCAGAATTGCAATCCGACTTTAAGACTGATAGCCTTAAGGTACTCCGAGTCTTTATATTGCGGCCCATTCACTCTAATAATTTGGTACTCATGGTTTTGCATATTAAATCCGACAGATGCGTAAACACCAAGATAGCCTGTTGTAAATTGCACACCCAATTGTGGATTAAGCATAAAACCAAACTTTGTGCCACCATTGCTACTCGCATTGAAAGTATAACCGCCATCTAATCTGATAAATGGTCTGACATTTTTTTGAGGTTCTCCAAAATTGACTTGTAAGACTCCAAATACAGGAATGGGCATCACCTCTTCACTTTTGGAGTATGAGTCATCCGAATTGCTGGTAGATGATGAAGTAAAAAGTCCTATCCCGACACCTGTACCTAAGAAAACATATGGAGATACATTCGCTCCATTGATCATAGATAAGGTATAGATATTACCATTGCCACTATTCATTCCAAAAGAACCTCCAAGTTCAAATCCTTTTCGATAAGCACCAAACTGTGCACTGGCTGTGAAGAGACAACCAATAAGCAATAGTGTGGTTAAGATTGATTTTCTTTTCATCATCTTTCCTTTCTTATTTTCCTTTTGTAATCATGCCACTTCCGTAGCAAATCATATGTTCCGTATCGTATACTGAGGCATATTGTCCGGGGGCAATCCCTTGAATCGGCTCATCACTTATGATTCGAAAGCCCTTATCGCCCATAGGTTCCAAAAGACCGGTAGTAAACTCCGGAGTATGTCTCACCTTGAAAGTAATCTTCACTTTTGGAAGTTCCTTATGCTTTTCCAAATCAAACAACTTAGCCTCGTCTTCTTTGGACCAGAGCCCAACCTTTCCGGAGATAAAGTTAAACTCTTTCATCTCTATGATATGACCATACTGCTCTTTTGGGTCGTAACCTCTGCTGACAAGCAAAATATTCCTCTTAACATCTTTTTTGACCACAAACCAAGGTCCGCCACTTAGTCCAAGCCCTTTGCGCTGACCAATCGTGTGAAACCAATATCCCTTATGCGTTCCTATCGTTTTACCGGTCTCACGATCAATGATGCGTCCGGGTTTTTCACCAAGATATCTTTTGATAAAGTCATTATAATTAACCTTGCCCAAGAAGCATATTCCCTGACTGTCTTTTCGCATGGCCGAAGGGATTTTTGCATCCTTGGCTATCTCTCTGACTTCAGACTTATCAAGATGACCAATAGGGAAAAGAAGCTTGCTGATCTGCTTAAAATTGATTTGTGCCAAGAAGTCAGTCTGATCCTTCACAGGGTCTTTGGCAGTACCAAGGTATGTAATACCATCATCAGTATAGGTCGTTGCATAATGTCCGGTCGCTATGTAATCAAAGTTATGGCCATACTTCTCTTCGAAACACCCAAATTTGATCAACTTGTTACACATCATATCCGGATTTGGAGTCAAACCTTTGCGAACGGTTTCGATCGTATAAGAGACCACCTTATCCCAATACTCCTCGTGAAGCGACACCACCTGCATCGGAAGGTCATACTTACGCGCAAGCAAAGTGGTTAGCTCAATATCTTCTTCTGCCGGACAATCGACAAAACCATCCTCATCCTGCATTCCTATGCGAATATAAAAAATGGTTGGTCTAATGCCTGCTTCAACAAGTTTATGAACTACCACCGAGCTGTCCACCCCACCACTGACAAGAGCGGCTACTGTGGGTTGCTTACCCGATTTGAGAATATCTTCTAATCTATTTTGTATCATCTAAATCTCTTCCTTACATTCTTTCAGGCATCTCAATACCCAAAAGTCCCATACCAATTCTGATCGTACGAGCGAAGGCGCGGCTAAGCTGTATACGGAAAGCCCTCAAATCTTTGTTCTCCTCCTTCAATATGGAGAAGTCATGATAAAACTGATTATACTCCTTCACAAGATCATAGCAATAATTAGCAATAAGAGCGGGAGAATAATTCTTTGCAGCCTCTACCATCACAGCAGGATACTCACTTATCATCTGTACCAAACTTTCTTCCTTGGGTTGCAATGTAATGTCGGAAGCAAAATCTATTGTTTCAGCATCACATTCTGCCTTGCCTACCAATGAACAAACACGAGCATAAGCATATTGAATAAACGAAGCTGTATTGCCATTGAAGTCAATGCTCTCTTTTGGATTGAAGGTCATATTTTTGCGAGGGTCTACCTTAAGAATAAAGTACTTAAGAGCTCCTAAACCCACTTTGCGAGCCACTTCCATAGCTTCTTGATCCGTCATGTCACCCGCCTTGCCATTCTCACGAGCCAGCTGAGCAGCATTTTCGATCATCTCATCCATAAGATCGTCGGCATCTACGACTGTACCCTCTCGGCTTTTCATCTTACCTTCGGGAAGCTCCACCATACCATAGCTAAAGTGTGTAAGCCCTTTGCCAAAAGCAAATCCAAGCTTATCCAAAAGAATACTAAGCACCTTGAAGTGATAATCCTGCTCATTACCAACCACATATACCATCTTATTTATTGGATAATCCTCAAAACGCATCTTGGCTGTACCAATATCTTGAGTCATATACACCGAAGTACCATCTGCACGAAGGAGGATCTTACGGTCAAGACCCTCTGAAGTAAGGTCAGCCCACACTGAGCCATCCGGATCCTTTACAAACAGACCTTCATCTAATCCCCTAAGGACCTCTTCTTTACCGACAAGATAGGTATTGCTCTCATAATAGATCTTATCAAAGCCAACCCCCATACGTTTGTATGTTTCATCAAAACCGGCATAAACCCATGTATTCATTTTATTCCAAAGTGAACGCACTTCGGGGTCTTCAGCTTCCCAACGACGAAGCATCTCACGAGCCTCCTTCATTAGTGGAGATGCCGCTTCTGCCTCCTCTTTGGTTTTGCCCTCTTGCATAAGTTGTGCAACTTCAGCCTTATAATGCTTATCAAACTCTACATAGTAATCACCTACCAAATGGTCCCCTTTCTTGCCACTGGACTCCGGAGTCTCGCCATTGCCCCACTTAAGCCATGCAAGCATTGATTTACAGATATGAATTCCTCGGTCATTGACAATATTGGTCTTCACAACTCTAAAACCTGCGGCTTCCATAATCTGAGCCAAGCTAAAACCAAGTAAGTTGTTTCGTACATGGCCCAAATGAAGAGGTTTATTAGTGTTTGGAGAAGAGTACTCAATCATTACAAGAGGCGCATCCTTAGCAACCTCAATACGGCCAAACTGGTCGTCAGACAAAATATCTCTGAGAAGCGCAACCCAAACAGTTGAAGAGATCGTAAGGTTCAAAAAACCTTTGACAACCTCATATTCCGATACTTCTCCAACCTCTTTGACCAAGTAAGACCCAAGTTCTTCAGCTGTCTGTTGAGGATTTTTTCTTGAGATCTTAAGCAGAGGGAAACACACTACTGTAAGATGTCCCTTAAATTCTTTTCTGGTCTTTTGTATCTGAATCTGGTCCTCATTTGGACGTTGACCGTAAAGATGCTCCACTGCATCCATAATACGGCCCGCTAATAAGTTGTTTATATCTATCATAATTGCAAAATGCTTTCGATTTCCATTTAATCTACAAAGGTAAGAGTTTACGACGGAAAGTCATTAGTTTGGACAGAAAACAAGTAGTTCTCAAAAAAGTAAAGTTAGAAGTTGCTTATAAATTGGATAGAAAACAAAATGAAAGAGAAAGATATCCATGGTTTTATTGTCAGTTAAGGTCTTATAACCCTATCTCAAATATCTATTTCAGAGAGATTTCCTTATTTATGCTAAGATATAGGCAATCAATAGGTTGTTATCAATTAGCTTTACTTCAACCATTGAATCAAACTTATGATTATCTATCTCTATTTGAAATGATAAAGAGCTCTCTTGCTCGAGATTCAACTCCCGATTTGATAGATCTTCGTTACATCTTATATTGTTAAGTTGCAAAGTCGGAATATGTGATGAATATGCTTTGTACAAAGCCTCTTTGGCAGACCATATAACTGTAGCAATACGCATTCTCTGTTTATCACCACAAAGATTATCATCTTCACTATCAAACATAAGAAGCTCTTCCCTTGTCATAAATTTTTGTCTTACCCTTAGGGGACGCTCAGAAATCTCTTCAATATCAATTCCAACAAACGGATAGCTTTTTGACAACAAAACAGATACAGCCGATTTACAATGACTTATTGACAATTTAATATCTGGGAAACAATCTAAAAATGGTGCGCCATTACGCTGATGTTTTAGCTCAATCAAACCTTTAAATCCAAAAACAGATGATAGTAACCTCAATACCTCTTCGCGTTCGAAACTTAAATAGTCAGGTCTTTTAAAAGCAATCTTTTCCGGATTGATCAACCTGTAATGCGGAATATCAAAAATAGTATGAGAACTAAAAAAAGGGTCCATTCTTATGCTAATAAACCTTACTTGGACTCTTCTGGTACAAGCTCTTCACCGACATACTGGAGTTTAACTTCCAATATTCTGCGTTTGTCCATGGATACAACAATAAAATGCCATCCATTGTACCACACTTCATCACCCGGATGAGGCAACTCTTGCTTAATCTCCAAAATCAATCCACCCAAAGTATCCACTTCTTCTGCTGCCGGATCAAAAACATCATCTTCCAAATCCAGATATCTCTTGACATCCGTAAGTGAAGTTTTCGCTTCAAAAAGATAACTACCATCAGCATATCTTGTATACGGGAATTCCTCTTCATCATACTCATCAGTAATCTCGCCAACAATCTCTTCCAAAATATCCTCCATCGTAATAATACCACTCGTTCCTCCGAACTCATCTACGACAATAGACATATGAATTTTATTGGCACGGAATTCTTCTAAGAGGTCATCGATTTTCTTATTCTCAGGGATAAAGTATGCGGGTCTAATCAAGGGTGCCCACGTAAAATCATCTCCCATATGCTTGTATGGGATCAAATCTTTGAGATATATCAATCCCAAAATATCATCTTCCGTCTCACGAAACACAGGTATTCGGGAATAGCCGGAAGAGACAGCAAAATGAAGCATCTTCGTAAATGGCCATGAATAATCAATGTCGACCATTTCAATACGAGGAACCATAATTTCACTTGCTGTCTTATTATGAAATTTGATAATCTCGCTGATCATAGTCTTCTCTTCAAGTGCTGATGCTGTTGTTGACAAAGAGACAGCTTTAGACAAATCATCCAAACTTAAATCATTTTGCTTACCACTACTCTGCACAATAGATGTAGAAAAAAGATTCATCGAGCGAACAAGCAACTTAGAAAAAGGTTTCAATATTGAACGGATAACCTTCATCTTAGGAGCCGAAAACCGAGCAATCTTCAATGGTGCTATCTGAGCATAAACTTTAGGAATAATTTCTCCAACTAAAAGAAGGATTAGAGTTAAAACAACAGTCTGAATAATAAAGCCCAGAACAGGAGCATTTGTAAAGTCAAAAAGGTTGGCAACAATATAGGTACTGAGCATTACAATACCAACATTCACAATATTGTTACCTATCAAGATAGTGGCCAAAAGCTCTTCCGGACGATTGAGTAAATCTGAAATCAGCTCATCCTCATCTTCTTCATTATCCTTAATGGAATCACGATCGGATGGAGATAACGAAAAGAATGCCACCTCACTGGAAGACATATAGCCGGAAGCTACCAACAAAAGAACAAAAAGGATGAGTGCAACAATTACTCCGGGTCCTTCTATTCCTCTAACCTGTACTTTAGAGAATATATCTATAAAAGACGTAAAATAGTCCAAAATCAATTCTGTTTAAAAACAACATTATTGAAAGCAACAATCAATCCGATGCTCCCTTTTTTTCTGACACATCTTTCGTTACCATATCAAAAAAGTTTATACGATCAGCGACAATCTCTGTAATATATCGCGTAATACTCTGCTTATCGACATAGCTTCGATAACGAATCTTGCCTTCAACATGAAGTGGCATTCCTTTTTCGATCCACTTCTCTGCAAATTTAGCATGCTCTCCAAAAGCAACAATATTATGCCAATCAGTTCTATCCGGAATTTCATTACCATTGGCAAGAGTAAAACCTCGCTCATTGGTGGCCAAAGAAAATTGTGCAACGCAATTCTCCTTATCAAAGTAACGGATTTCAGGATCCTTACCTACATAGCCTATCAAAATTGCTTTATTCAGCGACATAATATTCTAACTAATAGAAGAGTAAAACAATAACAAACTTATCATCCACAATAAAATGGATTAAACCCATTATTGTTGACACAAAAATAACTTGCTTTCAACAAAATAAAAAATAAATACGCATAAAGTCTTGGCAACTTATCAAACAATTTCGACTAATGAAAGCTCAAATACTAATCTTAAGTCCTATTTTAACTTCATCTATCAACAAGTATTTGGATAGCAAATCAAATGATTGACAATTAAGAGGTGACTTTTCTATCAATATTAATAACATTCTTCCACTAAATCTTACTATCATTCTGTACAAACGGCTTACCTATTTGACAAATTAAGTACGCAACAACTCCTAAATGCACACCAATTCAACGAGATAATGCAATAAACAAGAGATTAAATATCACATTAAATAATAATAACATATTCATTTTCAATTAATTATATCAATGTGATAGATTTTATATATCGCATGATAGAGAACACATGTTGACATATATAGTTAGTAGAGATACATTTGCAGTGTCTAAAGCGTTAGATGTGAATGCTTTGTTAATCAAAGTATTACTTCAGACCAATAATAGGAATGCTGGAATAATGATTACTAAGATATGTTGGAACATATATCGTGAAGTTATCTATAGTGCTTCTCAATGTTGACAAATCCATGTCCGTCCTAAGTGGCATTCTTATCTAAGCAATACATTGTAGTTGGTGGTTTTACTACAAAATGTATGTAAGTATTTGACAGAAATCAGAAAATGTATGTCAATGTATTTTCATGCAGAGAATGTATGTCAATGTATTTTCATGCAGAGAATGTATGTTAGTATTCGTATTGAGAAACGTATGTAAGTATTTTAATTTTTTCATTGAAAGCAAGCCCGTAGACCTACGCGCTTGCTTTTTTCATGTATACTGTGAGAGCACAAATTATAACACATCGCTAAATCATTTAAACACCATAAATGCAACCACTACTTGTTTGAAAAAAAACAAGGGTAGATTCATTCATAGACTGATATGAACCCCAAAAGTTAGACTCAAAACTTTTGGGGTTTATTTATGGAATCAAACAAAAAGAAAAGACGAAAGCATAGTTATTATGATCGTCTCCGTTACATGCATATGTTGGAGGAAGGATA
>NZ_JBHSGO010000190.1:0-18411 GCF_042654485.1 Falsiporphyromonas endometrii
GTGCGAATAGTGTTATATTTGCCATGAAAAGGGTGGTTGGTGACAGCTCTTGGAGCTGTTCTTTTTTGTTCAATACAAACCTACCCTTTTCTTTTTATTCGTCAAAAACGTTTAGGACACTATTGGTATTAAGCTGATTTGTGTTGTCGTATTTCAAAAATGTTTTTACCTTAGGAGCGGAAATCAGAATGATTTGCTTTTGAAACACTATTATAACCAATAAATACCTCATAAAATAGGGCTTATTCTTACGAATTGTTATGCGTCTTTTTATTTGAGTTTATTGATTTGTATTTCTATATCTATGCCTGTTATAGGTAGATGTTAATGATGTTAAATTATTCTGATGCAGCCAACATACACAACAATCAACACAACAAAAAAGTAGTCGATAAGACTGCTTTTTTTGTTTTTGGTCCGGCTTTCTTGCTCGAAAGGGGTTATCTTTATGAAGATTTTTTGATCTTCTAATTTGAGTTTCATCCATTGTGTGAAGTTGTATAATAATGAAGCGTTTACTTAATCATCTCTTTTCTCATATCTCCTCCGAGTCTTTTTTGTTCTCTGTGGTACTGTTAGGGTCTTTAACTTTTATAGTATGGTCAAATATTATATATCAAGAGGTTCTTATAGTGCATCGGAAACTTATTGTTGGTTGTCTTGAATCTTTGTTTACATCCTCTCTGATGGCCTATGTAGTTTCTCTCTTTAGAGGAGGGTGGAAGAGGTCTATTCGTATCGTGGTAGTTTTTGTTTGTGCAGTATGGCTGCTATTCGAAACATTTCTTTTACTACGTTTCAATACTTTATATTCGACATCTATAGCCTCATCAGTTTTCAAAACAAATCCAATCGAGGCAAAAGAAATGGTTGGATTGTTTTTCAGGTTGTCCAATTTTATTCCTGTTCTTCTAATTGTGTTGTCAATCTATTTCTTGGCTTATTGTTTGGCTATTGGACTAAAGAAGATAATGCAGTCATTGTACTTCGATTGTATTATCCTCTTTCTACTGATATGTGGAATCCCGGCTACAATACTCAATCTGAACACCAATTTTCCACGATATTACCAATCCTCATTCCTGTTACGTGCTTTAACATCATCTTGGGTTGCACATCGTTCAATAAACTATATTGGTAACCTTAATCAGATACAGCGCAGAATAGACTTTGTCGTTTCTAATGATACATTATCATTGCCCAATGTTGTGCTGATCATCGGTGAGAGTCTCAATAAGAATTATATGCATGCGTATGGCTATCATCTTAGCAATACACCTAAGTTGGACTCGCTAATTCGTGAGGGTAGAGTGGTTAAGTATACCGATGTTACCTCATGTGCCTCATATACCAATGCCGCTGTTAGCAGAATGCTTACTCTTTATAATCTTGTGAATAAAGGGCAGTGGTACGAATACCCGGCTTTGCCTTTGATTTTGAGAAGAGCTGGGTATGATACTTTTTGGCTCTCTTCTCAGGAGAAAATGGGGGAGAATGCCGATGAGATTGCATCCCTTGCATCCTTGTTTGATGGTACAAAATATGTAGGTGCTGAGTCAGCTGATTTAGCGGTTAGTTGCTATGACGAAAGCGTATTGCCTTATTTAAGAGTAGCGAAAGAGAAGCCTCTATTCCAGGTTGTTCATTTGATGGGGTCGCACTATAATTATAGTCAGAGATATCCACATAGTTTTTATAAGTTTGATTATGAAGATATAGAGGAAAAGTACACTAAATCCGAAAAAACAGATTTGGTGAACTATGTCAATAGTATCTATTACAATGATTATGTCGTTTCAAAAATCTTCGAGCATTACAATAATTCCGATGCTATTGTTTTTTATGTGCCTGATCATGGAGAGTCAATTTATGAGTTGGACGGGAAAATAGGTCATGGTACAGGATTGCAAACTAAAGGAACTTTCTCTATTCCTATGTTTGTCTGGATGTCAGATAAGTTTATGCAAGATCATCCTGCAGAAGCCAAATCTGTTAGACTTTCTTCGACTAAACCATTTACAACTGATCTCCTAACTCAAACATTAATCGATCTGATGGGGATTCGTACAAATTACGATCGAACTGTTCTGGCTCTTTTTTCGAATGAATATCAACCCGAGGAAGCTATAAAGCGGAAGGAAATAATCTTTTCTCCTAATTTTGACAAATGAAACTTATTTCGGAATTTATAAAGCAATGATATAGCAATCCGTTATATAAATGGTATTTTTAACTTCAAAATGATATGTATTTATCATTTTTATTTGTCTGTAAGATAATAAAAGTGGTATAATTCTTTCGCTTAATTTGTTTAGTTAATTAGATCTGAGTATATTTGCTCGTGGTTTTTTCATAATAGTATTAGATTTAAGGTTAACAATGTTGGTTAGAGGATGTCGAGAGACATCCTTTAATTATTTCTATCCTATTTAGAAGCTCTTTTACTATCACAAATGGTCCCTTCTAGTCCAAAAATCCCATAGATTATTTTCAAGAGAAAAGAGTCTCATTGCTATTGAGAATCATTTTTAGTACCTTAGTCTTGATGTAAAGAACACTAACCATGGAGATAAGCATATTACTAACCATACTTTTGACAATGATTTTGCTTGGTGGATTATTCTTCCAAGAGCGTGTGATATGTCTTGTTGACCGTGAGCAAATTTATCTATGCGATAGTCTTTCTCATAGGGCTGTGAAGTTCGAAATGAGAGAACTTTATTTGTTAAATACTGTTGCCTTGGTTGCTGTTCAAAAAGCTACCCAAAACACACTGATTCAAACTCAAAATCACAAATTCGAGGGTTAGGGTCATCCGGCCTTCTTACCGACTTTGCCCGTTTTTATAGTACGAAACGGGCTTTTTTATGCGCTATTTTAACAAATAAGCTCGCGCGAGAAGCAATCTGTTCTCGCGCGACTCTCGATCCGTTGTCGCGCGACCTTGACATGCGAAGTCGCGCTACTTCAGGTGCAACCTCGCGCGAGTTTACCTTCAAGGTAGCGCGAGAATGGATTGCAAGTCGCGCGACCTTCCAAAAAAGGCAGCCTTAAAGTGATTTTTAAGTCGCCAAAATATAAATTACAAATCTACTTAATATAGTTTAACATATAGTTGTGCCGATTAATTTGATCATTTTGTGTATTTGGCAAAAAAAACAGCCTCTTTTTGAAGTCAAAAAGGCTGTTTTTAGGTTACTAAAACGGATACGCGTATTTACATTATTTATCTAATAGCATCCGGTTTAATCGAAAAAGCACATTGTTATTCTTGTTTTACGATGCCTATTATTGGCAGTAATATTTGACTTTAGTGCTCATGAGATGTTTCACTTTTCTTCATTTCTGCAATGATGTAATAGGCATTGTTTTGTACAAATTTAGAACCTTTTGGAAGATCTTTAGTGAGCTTGATTTCGGTGTATCCGTTATCTGTTTCCCCTTTGACTATTTCCACGGGGTTGAAAATGATGTGGTCATCTTTTGTGGTAGCCATGAAAATATAATTCTTGCCATCTTCCTCTATGATGGCGTCGTCCTTCATTGCTGTTTTTGTTTGTGGATCAGTATATATTTCGCCTGTCAGATACATCTTAGGCATCATAATATTGCTTTTTCGATCAAGTTCAACATGAATGTGCAAAGCTTTTGGATCCTCTTCAAAACTTTTACCTATGGTCTCAACTTTTCCTGTGTATTCATTATCGGGATCTGCGGTTAACTTTAGCTTGACAAGTTGTCCTGCATGAATATACGGGATATCTTTTTCGTAAACCATTAGGTCAGCGTGAAGTTGTGAATTGTCTACAATGTTGAATATGGGTGTTCCATTATCTACATATTGGCCTATATGTACCGGCACCTCTTGGATATACCCCTTGATTGGAGCTGTAATGGTGATATGGTCGTAAATGATGCCGTTGAGGATTCGTTCCGGAGACATATGAAGCTGTCTGAGTTGTACTTTGTACCCTTCGACTACTGCTTTTGCGGCACGATACTCTGATTCTGCTTTTTGGAAGGTTTTGCCGGCTGAAAGTTTGGCTCCATATAAAGTTTGTTCTCTCTCATACTCCTTCTTGAGATAGTTCATCTCGTTGTATGCCTTGATGTATTCGGTTTGAACTTTGGCTATGTCCGGATGAATGATGGTAGCCAGCACCTGGCCTTTGTATACCTTATCTCCCTCTTTGACCTTGATAGATTGTATATTACCGCCAATAAGAGTAGTTACCGAAGCATTAAAGCTTGGTGGAACTGCGATTTGACCATGTGCTTTGATATTTTTACCCATCATGATAAGTGGAATTGTGTCAAGATCTATTCCGACACTTGCGACCTGTTTTTCGCTTAAAATAACTTGTTCTTCACTTTCGTGAACGTGGTGATTTTCTGTCTTTGTTTTGTTGCAAGACAGGAGGGATGCACAAAGTAATGATATGATTAAGATATTATTTTTCATAATGAATTTATTTTAGAATGGTTGATGGTCCATTTGAAGTGAATAATGCTCTGTTTGTTTATAAATTAAAACTCGTTCTTTGAGTTTGTTGTTATGAGGTATTCGAGTGTGTAATAACATTTTAGATATGACTCAAATGTGAGCCATGCCTCTACTTCGAGTTTCAGAGCATCTCTTATGTTTTGGAGAAATGTGATATAATCGATTCCTCCTTCTTCGTAGGCTTTTATGGCTCCTTTGTGTTGTTCTTGAGCCAGAGGCAGGGCATTTTCTTGGTAATACTGCCATGTCTTTTGCCATTTTAGATAATCTGTATAAAGCGAAGCATAGGTAGATTTTGTGTCCCGACTAACTTTTTGAGCTTCAAGTTTGGCATGCTCTTTCTGTATTTTAGCCTTTTTAGCTTCTGTAATTGTTCCATTGAAAGGTAGAGGAATCGAAATACCTATTTCGAAACCGTATGCTCCATTGGTATGGTTGCCAATTGCTTTGTTGTATCCCATATTTATCTTGGGAAAGAAGCCCGATTTCATAACCTTCCACTTAGCCTCTTCTACGGATGATCCCTTTTGAGCAATGTCCAAAATGATTGATTGTCCGAGATCCTTGGGTATGGGTGGCAAAGACGATATAAGCTGTTCGGAAGATATAAGTGATGCTTGATATTTACTACCTTCCTCAAACCATTTGTTTAGATCTATTTCTGTTTGTTTGTAGTCTGCCAAAGCCTCTTGCATCTCTATCTTTAGCCGATAACCTTCATTTTGAGTCGCCAGTAAATCAAGTTTCGAAGTCTCTTCGGCTTTGTATCTGATTTGGGCTGCTCTTAAAATATTCTTGAACGAATCATTGATTTCTTCATATATGTGATAGATTTGACCACGACAATAATTGGCTATCCAAGCTTCGCTAATATTTTTGATCATGGTTGTTGTTACGAAGTCTCTTTGAAGAGATGACAGCTCGACCATTTCATGACTAAGGCTTCGTTTTGCGAAAATAGAAAGAAGATCCATATCCTTTTGGGTGATGGCTATCTTTTGGTTGTCCGGAAGAGCCTTTTCTTTATCATTAGAATAAGTAGCTTCGGTCATTCCAAAGTCATAATCCAGATGCCTATTGAGTCTTTGAATCTTTAGATTAAGCTCTGCCTGTTTGATCTCGGGAGCTGTTAAGACCTTTTGTCTGGCCTCTTGCAATGTTATTTCTTTTTGGGCATTTGTTGCAAAACTGCTAACAATCGTGATAGCCACTAATAAAGGTATATATCGCATATTATTTACTTTTTGATGAATTGTTTTCTGATAATTCATAAAGGATTGGAAGAATGATAAGCGTGAGAATGGTTGCACTGATCATCCCGCCTATGACTACTGTTGCCAGAGGTCTTTGGACTTCGGCACCGGCAGAGGTAGAAACAGCCATTGGAATAAATCCGGCAATATCGGTTACGGCCGTTAGAAGAATGGGTCTAAGTCGCTCTTTTGCCCCCTTTTTTACCCGAATATCCAAAGGCTCATTTTTCATATTATTGAAGCAGTTTATTAGGACTAATCCGTTAAGGACAGATATTCCAAAAAGCACTATAAAGCCTACTCCCGCAGATATGCTGAATGGCATTCCTCTGAATGTCAAAGCCAGCACTCCGCCAATTGCCGAGAGAGGTATCGCTATATAAATCATTGTAGCAAGCTTAAATGAGTGTAGAGCGAAATAAAGTAGAATAAAGATTAAGAAAAGTGCAGCCGGTATTACGATGGCAAGCCTTGATTTGGCCTCTTGAAGATTTTGGAATGATCCACCATAACTGATAGAATATCCAGGAGGCAGAAGCAGTTTCTCATTGAGTATGTTTCGAATATCTTCCACTACAGATGCTACATCTCGTCCACGAATGTTTATACCAATTGAAACTCTTCTAAAAGTATTGTCCCTCGATATTTGCATAGGTGCGGGAGCAAATCTTATTTCGGCCAATTCAGATAAGGGGACTTGGCTTCCATCGGGAAGAGATATGAGGAGCTCTTTGACCGACTCTATACCTTTTCGGTGCCCCGGAGAGAGTCTGACAACCAGGTCAAAACGTTTTTCTCCTTCGGATACTTCTCCTGCTACTCCTCCTGAAAAAGCAGTACTGATATAATCGTTCATCTCATCAATGCTGATCCCGTATCGAGACATCCTAAGTCTATCGTAAGTAACCGTAATTTGAGGAAGGCCGGAGATTCTTTCCGGGTTGATTTCTTTGACTCCCTCGATATCTCCGATAAGATTGGCAATCTCTGTTGTTTTATCTTTGAGAAGATTGAGATCATCGCCATACAATTTGATCGCAATATCTTCCCTTATTCCGGTCAGAAGTTCGTTGAACCTTAATTCTACCGGTTGACTAAACAAAACATTGACCCCAACGAGGTTGGATTTTATCAAATGGCTCATCTTTTCGATCAACTCATCTCGACTTTTAGCACTTGTCCACTTTTTATGGTCTTTTTCGAGACTGATAAATATATCTGCAATGTCCATTGGCATTGGGTCAGTCGGAATATCAGCAACACCTATTCGGGCACTGACACTCTTTACTTCAGGAAAGTTTTGTTTGAGTAGAATCTCAATCTTTTCTGAAGTCTCTATGCTTTCACTCAGGCTTCCACCCGATCGTATCATTGCCTGCATAGCCAAGTCTCCCTCATCTAATTTGGGAATAAACTCGCCACCCATATTGGCAAATAAAAAGCAGCAGGGGATAAATATGGCTATGATTGATAGAAGTACGATCTTTTTATGTTTCAAAGCCCTGTCTAACATTGTACCATACCATCTTGTGATAGCTTTGATAATTTTTTTGCTGAGACCTTCAATCTTGCTCTCAATTTTATATATCAAGCTATTTTCTTTGCCGGGTTTCATGAATGTAGCAACCATCGCAGGGACATAGGTTAGACAGAGTAGGATAGCTCCCAACATGGCAAAAGCAAAGGTGCTTGCCATAGGTCTGAATGTTTTGCCGGCTACCCCCGATAGAAACAGTATTGGTGCAAACACAAGAAGAATAATAACCTGCCCGAAGAATGCAGAGCCCATCATTTTGCTACTGGCCTGATAGGTAATATCGTCCATTTGTGAGACGGTAAGCCTGCTTTGAGTTTCTTTGATCCTTTTGGATAGGGCAAAGACGGTTGCCTCTACGATAATAACTGCCCCATCTACAATTATTCCAAAGTCTATAGCTCCCAAACTCATTAAATTGGCAGAGATATTAAATTGCTTCATCAATATGAAGGCAAAAAGTAGGGATAGGGGAATTGTTGTAGCTGTGATGAGTCCGCCTCTCACACTGCCAAGGAGAAGTACGAGTGCAAAAATAACTATCAGTGCACCTTCGATAAGATTGGACTTGACGGTGTTGGTAGTTCTTGATATTAACTCGTCTCTCTCAAGGAAGGGCTTGATGGTCAAACCTTTGGGGAGGGTTTGTTGTATCTCGGCCATCCTCTTTTTTACTGCTTTGATTACCTCTCCCTGATTGGCATCTTTGAGCATCATAATAATGCCTCCAACAGTTTCTTTGCCATCCTTTGTAAAGGCTCCGTAGCGAATACGATTGCCATATCCGACATGGTCGGCAACCTCATCTATGGTCACCGGAATGCCATTGTTGTGTGTCAGTACGATTGATTTGATGTCTTCGATGCTTCTAACAAGTCCCTCACTTCTAATAAAATAGGCCATGCGGTCTTTTTCAATATATCCACCTCCAGTATTAGCATTATTTTGACTTAGAGCTTTAAAAACATCGTTAACTGTAAGACCATAGGTGCGTAGTCGGTCAGGAGAAAGCGAGACCTCGTATTGTTTGACATTGCCACCAAAAGAATTGACTTCGACAACACCTTTTAGCATCGTCATTTGTCGCTTGACAATCCAATCTTGAATGGTCCTGAGCTTTGTTAGGTCATATTGCTTTTCGTATCCGGGTTGGACTTCAATGGTGTACTGATAAATCTCTCCAAGCCCCGTTGATATAGGTCCTACACTTGGTCCATCTATACCTTTTGGCATCTTTTCTTTTGCTTCGAGAAGAGCCTCTTGCACCAGTTGTCGAGGTTTGTATGTTCCCATCTTATCCTCAAAAACAATGGTTACGACGGACAATCCGGATCGTGAGATCGATCTTACCTCTTTGACGCCGGGTAAGTTACCCATAGCCAGTTCGATGGGGTAGGTTAGGAATTGCTCCACATCTTCTGTTCCTAAATTCTGAGATGTTGTGATTACCTGAACCTGATTGTCTGTGATATCGGGTACCGATCCCAAATTGATGGTTGCCATAGACCATATTCCGACCACAATGATGCCAAGGGTCATCAGAAATACAATCATTTTATTTCTGATAGAGAATGATATGATTTTGTTAATCATTATATCTAATGTTAGTCTTTAATTAAATCCTCAAAAATGATACTCCTTATGCTAATGTCATATTTGAGGGGAGTGTTAATAGTTGGTGTTAAGAATGCCTTATGATTGATTGAAGATAGAGCATGCTTTAGATTGTTTGTAGTCAAGTATATAACAGAATCTGAATACAGAAATATGGCTAAGTAGAGCCGTCTTTGTGCAATAGTCTCTGTTTAGATAAAACAATCCAAGTGCTATTTTGGGTGAAAGCAAATAAAGATGTCTTAAAAGAGTATTTCAAGTTGTCTGTATTTGCTTCTCAATCAATTCAAAATAGATCCTTAGGATAAATGGAAGAAAGATTGAAAATCGGGTTACGCATATCTTGGCGGATCAAGTAGCGTATGAAAGTTTTTATGGTGATAAAAGATTAGATAAGGTGCGGAAACATTGGTTTTTGGCAATGGAAGGATTGCACTAACACGCAGTATTGAAATTTTGTTGTCTATTGGAGAATGGGAGGTAGAGCATGTACAAACGCAAAAAAGTGTACAGCCACCTTTCTCCGAATTGTGTTGAGAGATAATATCTCGCTTTTCAGTGGAATGAAGTCGTGAATAATCGCCTCCGTCTTTGAAAAGACAAGGACATATACCCAGTGACAAAACAAAGGTATAGATTATGAGTATGTACACGAATAACTTCATCGATTGCAAAAGTAATAAATTGAAGTCGGACTTTTCTCACAATCATTGGGTATTTTCTTCGGAAGGTCTCTTACAAAACAGATCCCTTAAGAGTATAAAAAACCGAACTTACCATGATTTGATAAGTTCGGCCAAAGTTAATCTGACATCATTCTCAGACGTTAGGAAAGATCATTCTTCTTCATTGTCATTTGTCGAATCAGATTCTTCTCCAAGTGCATTGTTGGTTATGTCTATTGCTGAGTTAAGAATGTTTGCGGAACTTTTACCAGCCAGCTCGATGGCTTTTTTTGTGGCGGTCATTGCCAACTCTTTTATTGCCTTTTTGACTTCCGGATCATCCTTATATTTCTCATAGTCACCTATCTTTTCGAGTTTCTGGTCGGACTCTTGGCTAATCTTATAGATTTCGTCGAGTGTTTCGGCTTTTTCGATCTTCTCTGATGTTTCATTGAGAATATTGATGACTTGTTGCTTAGAAGAAGTGCATGATGCAATCAGCATTGTAAGCAAGAAAAATGGAATTAATAAGACTGTTTTTTTCATAATGAAATTACATTAAATATGGATTGTTTATTCAACTATTCTTTTGCCTCTACTTCCTATGAGAGCATAGAAAAGCATATATAGTTCACCGGCGAAAACAAGATACCAAGTATATTCCCACTTGCCAAATATGTCTGCAAGGTAACCTTGCAAGAATGGCAATATGGCTCCACCAACGACGGCCATCATCAGAAATCCTGTTCCCTTGGCGGTATATTTGCCAAGTCCATCAATTGCCAAACTGAAGATGGCTCCCCACATAACGGAATGAAATAGCCCCACTGCAATCAGCATCCATGAGATTCGTGTATAAATGGCCATAATTACTAAAATAGCTGCTACAGCAGTAGAGATACCAAGTAGTGTTCTGGCCTTTATGTGAGAGGTGAAACTTCCCAAGAAGCGACCAACAAGCATAGCTCCCCAATAGAATGTGACCATTTTTGCAGCCTCAGTAGCTGTCATACCCAAGTCGTGCTTAGCATAGAGGTTGAAATTACTTCCGATACATACTTCTACGCCTACATATACAAATATGGCAACTGCTCCGAGTGTGAGTTGTCTGAATCCAAGAAGATCCCTAACCTTAGCTTGATCACCCTCACTGACCTCTGTCTTTGCAATAGAGGGGAGTTGCATTTTGTTTACAGCTATAAATAGGATGGTAAGGAATACGATTAGGATTAGCATAGGAATGATAATCGACTGTATGTCTACCTGATTGCCATCTTTGCCGTTGAATATGCAATATGCTACAAGCAGAGGTCCAATAGTTGTCATAATGGAGTTACCTGTACCACCGATGTTTTGTCGCTGAACTGCTGAGGTTCCTTTGACATCGCAAGCCACGATATACGGATTCACTGAAGCTTGAAGATATGTTAAGCCACTTCCACTGACAAAAGATCCAAATACAAATATGAAATAGCTTAGAGGTATGACAGCGTCGGAAATATGAAAATTAATCGGAGAATCGATGCTCATCTTGTATTGAATAGCCGAAGCCAAGAAGAATAGGAAAGAGACTCCCAGAATACTAATCCCTACGAGTAAAGTCTTTTTATATCCGTGCTTTTCCAAATAGTTGGCTGCAATAGGCCCTATAAGAAGGTAGGCAAGGAAGAATGCAAAGACCAAGAATGTGGAAAGCGTGTTTTCATATGATCCGGCATTTTGGAGAAATGCCGCCTTGATGGGTAATTGGAATTGTTGATTGATACTTGTAATCAGACCAATCAACGAAAGAAGGATGACCATAGCAATGAATGGCCCTTTGTACGACTTGGTTGTTGTAATTGATGTCATGTGTCAAAATGAATTTGTTTGTGGAGCACAAAGATAATATTATTGATTGTAAGAAACTGTTTAAATTTAGAGATGGTTTTGTTTTTATCTGTATCAAAAAGAAAGGTCTCAATTGCATTTGTCCGACAATTGAGACCTTTAATTTGGTCAGACGCTGTTTTTACCGTCTATATGATGATTGTAAGAAAGCTGTGTTGGCCTAACTAAAAGTTGGCTATCACAGGGCATCTTCTTTATTCAACCCGAATAAATAAAAGACCTTTATGAGGCGATCCTTTTATCTTCTAATCAGATTGAGAAACTCTTCTCTTGTTTTTGCCTCCTTGAAGGCCCCGGTAAAGTCACTTGTGGTAGTAAGTGAATTTTGCTTTTCCACTCCTCTCATCTGCATACACATATGTTGAGCTTCAATCACAACAATGACTCCTAACGGATTGAGTGTGTCTTGAATGCATTCTTTGATTTGAGTCGTGAGTCGTTCTTGCACCTGAAGTCTTCTGGCAAAAACTTCTACTACTCTTGGAATTTTGCTAAGACCGGTGATATATTGGTTGGGAATATATCCAACATGAGCTTTTCCAAAAAATGGAAGCATATGGTGTTCACAAAGACTAAAGAAATCGATGTCTTTTACAATGACCATTTGCTTATATTCCTCCCGAAATTTAGCACTTAGTAATATCTCTTTTGGATCTTGCTTGTACCCTTTGGTCAAAAATTGCATTGCTTTAGCAACGCGCTGAGGGGTCTTTATCAAGCCTTCTCTATTCTTGTCTTCACCCAAAAGTGTGAGCACTTGCTCATAGTGAGACATCAGCTCTTTTAATGTAGAGTCTTGGTTAGTTTCCATATACTATATTATTAGTTTCTTTTTTTGATCTTATGCCTTATTACATAAATTTCCCTGGCATATTCCGGAAGTGACTTCTTAAGCTCTCGGCATGCTTTTTGAGCCTCATCCATGGTTTCATAATCTCCAGCCAATAGTTTCCAAAATGGAGCCCGGAAGGTTATATAACAAGGTAAGTTAGGAAAGGTGTTGTTAAGTCTGGAGGCTCTGTTGTAAGCCTCGTTTTTTGCATTTTTGCGATTGCTCGAATAGATCTGAATTCGGTAGCCGGACTTTACGCTGATATTCCCTTCTCCTTGAAGAAGTTGCCCATTCCTGTTGTTTACTGTTCCAATGCGACTTCTTATTTCGCTTGGAATAAAAAGTACAACCTTCCCCTCTCCGGCTTTGTTGGATTCCAAAGCTTCAATAATCGAATTAGGTGTATCAGAAACCTCATTTGATGAGTTGTTTTGAGCTTTAGCTGTCATTCCCAGTAGAAATAGGCAGCATATTAAAAGCTTTGGAATAAAGTATTTCGGATATTGTAACATAATTCTAATACTAAGGGAAGGTTGTATTTATTACTGTTGATTATTTGTCAAATGCTTTGATGATCGGCAGAAACTTTGATGCCTCCAATGAAGCACCGCCAATCAAACCTCCATCTACATCAGGTTTGGCGAAAAGCTCCGGAGCATTCTCTCCCTTACAACTTCCACCATAGAGTATTGTGCAGTTGTCCGCAATCTCTTGACCATACTTCTCCGCTACTACTTTGCGAATGTTTGCGTGCATCTCTTGAGCCTGATCGGCAGAAGCTGTCTTACCTGTACCAATAGCCCAGACGGGTTCGTATGCAAGAATGATCTTAGCAAAGTCTTTGTCTGAGAGATGGAAAAGAGCATCCTTTACCTGTTTTGCCACCACCTCCATATATGTGCCGTCTTCTCTTTGATCAAGCTTTTCGCCAACGCAGAAGACAGGTCTTAGTCCGGCCTCCAAAGCTTGGTCTACTTTCTTGGCCAGCATTTCGCTTCCTTCATTGTGATAAGCTCTTCTTTCGGAATGTCCTATAATGACAGCCTTTGCCACGGTTGAAGCTATCATTGGCGCTGATATTTCACCGGTATATGCTCCGCTTGTATGTTCAGAACAATCTTGAGCTCCAAAAGTCAGTTTGTCACAATACTTTTTATCTATTGCACCAAGGAAATATGAAGGCGGACAAATAAGCACTTCACAATTTGGTTTATATCCGTCAAGTGTTTTATACACGTCTTCAATAAGGGCCATTCCTTCTTGGAATGTCTTATTCATTTTCCAGTTTGCTGCTACAATATGTTTTCTCATTGCAAAAATTATTTGGTTGTTTTACTTTACTTACTACTGTTAGAATTGACTTTTAAACTCAAGTTTATCCTTCTGATAAACCTTCTAATGCATACAAAGATAAGCAGTATCGCCCATCCTACAAGGACTACCGATCTGCCCCAAGGAAAAGGCTTTGTGATGGAAGATGTGTCTTGGGGTAGGTTTTTGTCGATGAATGCAGAGGTTTTGTCCATATCCGGGAGACCTCTAAAGCTATATTTCCCGGTGATGATACCATTCTTTATAAATAGGATTGATGGGTTTGCACGGGCAATGGTCTTAAGAATTGTTGCGTCGGACAAGAATATAGGGTAGTCCGCACCCGTGTTGTCAATCCATTGTTTGATTGATTTCTTTGAGGATCCGGTTAAAGCATAGAATGCAATCTCTTTTTTCTTGCTGTAGTCGTATATCTCACCAAACACATCAGCTTTTGCATCATCTGCTTTATTTAGATCCGGAGATACAAGCAGTATCAATCCCTTATGATTATTGTTTTTGCCATTCTTGCCCTCTTCAATGATGTCCGGAGTGATATCATTGTCGAATTCATCAAATACAGCAAAATCCGGCACAGGTGGTGTATATCCCTTCTTGACCAACTGATCTTCTCTTTCGACGAATTTCCATGTAGAGTCCGGCAAGTTATTGATGTCAAATTTCTTTTTATGTCCGTCTTTTTGATAAATGAAGACATATTCATATTGGTCCGGTTCTTTGTCTTCGGGTATGCTGACGATTGCTTCAAACTGTCTTCCTATCTTAAAAGGTCTAAAGTCTATAGCGGGAAGATATAGGATATTGCCCAGAGTGAAGATTGTGATTCCGACAAAAGCGATTAATTCGGGCAACCATGCCGAATTGAACGAGAATAATCTTCCTACACTCTTGTAGTGTCGAAGGAAAATCAATGAGGCAAGAAAAAGAATGATGTTTTTACCGAATGTTTCCCAGTTGGTCAGTTTGATTGCATCTCCAAAGCAGCCACAATCAGCCACAGGGTTTGCTATGGCAAGGTAAAAGGTCAATGCTGTCATGAAGATCATGATAGCAAAAGTGATCTTTGAACAAATCTTTCTAAAGATGCCCATCAGGGCAGTTGCTCCAACCATAAATTCGACTATACAAAGCACAATAGATAAGAATGTGCAAAGTATGTCCGGAACATTTATGGAGAAGGCTGTGAAATACTCACCAATCTTGATGGCCGATCCCATGGGATCTACAGCCTTGACAAATCCCGAAAAGGTAAATGTCAGTCCAAGAAGAACCCTTGATATCTCTACAATGACCTTTTTAAATTTATTCATAATGTTAAGGCGATAAGCGCAAAGACAGAATAGTTGATCATATCCAGATAGTTGGCATCAATACCTTCACTTACCAATGTATTTCCTTGAAGGTCTTCTATCTGCTTTGTTCGGAAGATTTTTGTCAAAATAATATCTGTAAAAGAGGATACTCTCATCTGCCTCCATGCCTCTCCGTAGTCATGATTCTTGACAAGCATCAAATTAAGAGCTTCATTTGCCTTCTTGTCATATAGATCGATTGCCTCTTCGTTAGACATAGTTACTTGCGAATCTTCAGCACCCAAATCCATCTGAATAAGAGCAATAATACCATAATTGACAATTCCGATAAACTCAGGTTCTATTCCTTCATTGACTTTGTGGACCCCTTGTGTCTGGATACTTCTGATTCGGTTGGCCTTGATGTAAATTTGATCTGTAAGACTTTCCGGTCTCATAATCCTCCAAGAAGGGCCGTAATCGTGCAGTTTCTTGACGAAAAGCTCTCTGCACTTTCCTATTATCTCTTTAAATTGAGCTTCTGTATTGGTCATATTGGTAAGTATTGATTGTGAAAGAGACTATCAAAGATTTCGCTGCAAATCGTTGTTGTTAAGTGATTTGCAGCGAAAGATGTTACCTTCTGATAATGAATGTACATCAAACAAATTCAAATAGTTTCTTAAATATAGCTAAGGTACTAAATAAGAGCTATATCTAAAACTTGGTCAATTGTCTCAACATAGTGAAACGTGAGACCTTCTAAGTATTTGTTGTTGATTTCGTCAATGTCTTTCTTATTCTCTTTGCAAAGAATAATATCAGTAATGCCACTTCTTTTGGCAGCCAGTATTTTTTCTCGGATTCCTCCCACCGGCAGGACTTTTCCTCTAAGTGTCATTTCCCCGGTCATAGCCAACTTGTTTTTGACCTTCCTTTTGGTCATCGTGGAAACAATAGCTGTAACCATGGTTATGCCGGCTGACGGGCCATCTTTTGGTACAGCTCCTTCGGGAACATGGATATGTAGCTCGTAATCATCGAAGATTGTGTCTTCTATATTTAGTTCTTCACGATGAGCTTTTATGTAGTCCCAAGCAATGATGGCAGACTCTTTCATGACATCACCCAAGTTGCCGGTCAGTGTAAGTTTGGGCTGTTTGCTTTTGTGAAGGCTGGCTTCAATAAATAGGATTTCTCCTCCAACTCTTGTCCATGCAAGTCCGGTGACAACACCTATGATTTCGTTACCTTGGTACTTGTCACGGCTATATTTGGGAGCGCCCAAGTCTATCTGAACTTGTTCGATGCTGATGGCTTTGTTCGGTTCTTGTCCCTTAACGATTCGTACGGCCTGTTTGCGGCATATAGTCGCAATGGCTTTGTCCAGAGCTCTTACTCCTGACTCACGAGTGTAGTTTTCGACAATGTATTCAATCACCTTAGGTGTAAAAGAAATTCTTGCCGACTTGGCTTTATCTCCGTCTTGCAACCCATTCTCTTTGATTTGTTTGGGGATGAGGTGCTTTCGAGCTATCTGTATTTTTTCTTCCGTGATATAACCATTGACTTCTATTAGCTCCATTCGATCGAGAAGTGGTTGTGAAATTGTATTCAGACTATTAGCTGTGGCAATAAACAACACCTTGCTCAGGTCAAAAGGTATATCCAAATAATTGTCGTGGAAAGTTGAGTTCTGCTCCGGGTCAAGCACTTCAAGTAATGCCGAACTTGGATCGCCTTTAAAATCATTTCCGATCTTGTCTATTTCATCCAAGATAAATACGGGGTTCATTGTTTTTGCTTTAAGCATCCCTTTGATGATTCGTCCGGGCATAGCACCTATATAGGTTTTTCTGTGACCTCTTATTTCAGCTTCGTCGTGAACGCCTCCCAAAGAAATGCGAACATACTCTCGATTCATGCTGTCAGCAATGCTTTTGCCGAGGGATGTCTTTCCTACTCCCGGAGGTCCAAAAAGGCATATGATTGGAGACTTTATATCCTTATTTAATTGGAATACAGCTAATTGCTCGATTATCCTTTCCTTGACCTTCTCAAGTCCATGGTGGTCTCTATCAAGGACCTTTTGAGCCTTATTGATATTGAAATCATCATCAGAATATTTCCCCCATGGGAGAGCTGTTAGGGTTTGAAGATATTGTAGCTGGATGGCATAGTCGGGACTCTGAGGTGCCAATCGCTCAAGTTTCATAAGCTCTCTTTCGAAGCTTTCTTCCACAGATTCCGGCCATTCGAAGTCTTTTACCTTCTCTTGAAGTTCGGCAACATCGATTTCATTAACACTTCCACCAAGCTCGTCTTGAATTGTTTTGATTTGCTGTTGTAGAAAGTATTCTCTTTGCTGCTTATCCATTTCTTGGTGAGTCCTCATCTGTATGTTGGCCTTAAGCTCGAGCATCTGATACTCTCCCTGTAAGTAATACATGAGGCTTAGCCCTCGCATTTTGATATCATCACATTCAAGAAGATTCTGTTTCCCCTCCAGCGCTATGGTACTACTTGAAGCAGCCAAGTTGATCATATACTCGCTATTCTTTATTTTCTTGATTGCCTTTATAGCTCCGGCGGGTGCTTCGAATGGAGGAAGACTGAGAAGCTTGATTAGCTGATCTTTGATGCTTGAGATCAGTGCTTTATACTCTCTATAGCTTTCGTTATCTTCTTGTGAAGGATAGACCTCTTCCAAAAGTTGCACTTTCCCCATGAGATAGGGCTCTTCTTGAGTTATTTCTTGGAGAGAAAAACGTTGATGTCCTTGAATGATAGCAGTAGTTGTACCATCCGGCATTTCTGCCAACTTTACAATCTCTGCAATGGTACCTTTATTATAAAGATCTTCAAATTTAGGATCCTCAATATCAACATCCTTTTGTGTGACAACACCAAAATATTTATTGCCCTCTGCAACCTTTCTGACAAGATTTAGAGACTTTGTTCTTCCTACGAGTATAGGCATAGCTATGCCGGGAAAGAGAACCATATTCCTTAATACCAGTATAGGCAATGCATCTCCATCGTTCAATTTGACGGGGTCAATTTTGAAATCATCGGTCTCTTCACACAATGTTAATACGGGAAAGGGTATAGGGTACTCTTCCGTATTGTCATCCTCCAATAAAAGATTTCTATCTATGTCTAACATCTTAGTTTATAATTTCTTTTTAAGTTGTAGATCTCTACAAGCGAATACAAAAGTACAAAAACAAAACACTTTATGGGGTATTTGGATTTTACACCCCATTCATAGTTAAATAAGTAATGATTAGGACTCTAATATGGACATTTGGAAGCCCTGCCAGTAAGGACGTGTCAATAGTTTGTACGGAGGAAAGATCCTCTAAATAAAAAAAGGGGCTGTGTCATTATTCGTAATGATTCAGCCTCTAATTTTTTAGCAACCCCTCATTTTTGGAGTTTAAGCAGCCAATTTTTGGATGGGAGCTACCATTGGACTCACAGGAACTCCTAAAA
>NZ_JBHSGO010000191.1:0-18503 GCF_042654485.1 Falsiporphyromonas endometrii
TTTCTTCATGCTTAACCATTCGTTTTGACAACATTTCAATGATCTCTTTAGTGTTTTCGAACCGACTTTTGTCAGTTCTATTGTTTAACTTTTAATTTTTCGGTAAAAATTTACCGAAGTATTGGTTGATTATAAATATTTTAGTAGTTGTTTTGGTTTTGTAGTTGAAAGAAGTAGAATGTTCCAAATATTCAGTAAAACCAAATATATTGTTGTGTTTAAGATTGTGTTTTTACTTGTTTTACGATTCGTGTGAGTTTAAGACAACGGGTCTCAACTGCATTTAATTTGCGATTGAGACCCGTTGTTTATTATTTCAGATAGTTACTTAGTCATCAAAAGCTCCTATTGCGCTAAACATTAGTTCGGGAGGATTGTTATTTGCACTAAATTTTGTTCTAAGGATTACTTGAGCATTCTCTTTCATGTTGTAAAATGTCAACTCTTTCTTATTGGGTTGTTTTACATATCCATGATCGATAAGTTGTTTGATAACATCGGGTGAAGAGGCTTTAGCTTCGACTTCACCTTTATCTTCTCCATAAAACGGTATATGGCAGATACCATATAGCTTTGGATCTTTTTCACTCGGGACGATAATCATGATTGGGCAGTCCGGACTTGTAGTGATTATAGGGCCTATTCCGTTATCTACATTGACTATAAATCCATTGGCCTGATACCATTGGATAGCCTCTTCCATAGTTATTGATTCGAATTTGGTAAGAGGCCAGGGTATATTGACCGTGGTAGGAGACATCATATTTTCAATGTCAGATTTGAACATAAATTCCAGCCTTGGACTAAATTTATCTTTCGGTAAATTAGGATTGTTGATGTATATGGCACAAGTAAGTTTTGTAGTCTGATTATAATAATACTTGTTGATGCCGTCATCTGTGTGGACATTGATATCTGCAAATCCCAGTCCTAAAACATATCGTTCCAACTCTGCGGCATCAACCGGGTGCTCCTTATTTATATAAATGGTGCTTTTTTCAAACCACACCTTATTGTCATTATCCAATTGATAGGTAACAAGTGGATAGTTTGAATCTTCGGTATTATATGCGTAAAGACCTTTGTTGAGATCGCTCTTTTCAGAATTGAAACTATGGCCATAAAGTTGTTCGAAAGCTTCAAACAGCTCTTTTTGACAACCGATGGCTGCCAGTGGAGACCAAATGCCTGTTTTTTTATCTTTCAAATCTTCAAATCTTGTCCATGATGCTACGTCTTGGTTGTTCTCTTCCAGATATATTGTAGGTGTTTTGACCGACCATCCGGCTTTGGTGAAGACACGAAGAGAAGACTTTCCTTTTTGGTAGATCAACTCTCCATCTTTTGGTAAATTTTGATTAATAGGAGTCCACTGATTTTCGCGTAACATTTTGTCAAACTCTTTGCTTGATAAGAGTTCAAAACTTTTGGCTTCTATCGTGGCATAGCGATATTTTCGTTCTAATAGGTCAAAATGTAAGACAACTTTACCATAAGATTTTAGGTACTCCGGATCATTTATTTTGATTGTACAGGTATGAGTGCCTCTGTCTAATTCACCTTCTTTAACTACTTGGAACTCTTGACTTAACTCTTGATAAGTTTTGCCAAATTGGTTGGGAATTAATTTTTCAAAAGAGGTAATCTCTTGATTTGTCGGTTGGTTGTCATTGCTGTCCTTGCTGCATGAGAAAAGGCAAAAAGACAGGCATAAGACAATTCCCGCACTGATTGCTAATCGTTTCATCTTTTTAAAGTAAATAATGTTAATGGTTTCTATCTTGTGCCTCAAATGTACGATATATTTTTAGAATACATAACATTTTAAAGGAGGTGAATCTTGTATTAAATATATTTACGATAGTCGTCTGGAATCTTTATTGTTTGAGTAGTTGCTTAGATTGCCTCTTGTTGTACAGAATACACTGTATCGAGGACTTGTCTAATGCTTTCACATTTAATCGTTTGCGTTTTAGTTTTTACGGTGTAAGTGTTGTCACAAACTGATATTTTGCATGGTATTGTTTTGAGATTTTCTTCTGCTCTCTCTATTTGTATATGGTTTCTGAGCAATGCTTTTTTTAGCATTTGTTTGTATTGACCATCTTCTCCTTCAGTTTCGATGTAGTAATTGCAGAAACTTTTTACTCCAAATAGTCCGGTCTCTATATTGAAGTCCAGGCTCGGGCTTTCGAAGAAGTTGGTAAGAGTCCCTTCGATAGCCAAATCTTCGGGTGTCCCTACGTGAAGACCTGTCTCTTTGTTTAGCAACCATATACAGTCAGAAGTTTGTAGCGCCAAATCCAAGTCGTGTGTAGACATAAAGATTGTTTTTGAGCTTTCTCTGCTTAAATCATGGAGAAGTCTCATCATTTCAATTTTTGATGGATAATCCAGGAAGGCTGTTGGTTCGTCCAAAATAATGATGGCTGTCTCTTGTGCCAGAGCTTTGGCTATCATCATTTTTTGTCTTTCGCCATCACTTAGAGATTGTATTGGTCTATTTGCCAAATGCTGTATCCCAACATGTTTTATGGCTTGATTGACAATTGCTTTATCCTCTTTGCGCAATCTCCCCCAAAAATCCGTGTATGGGCTTCTTCCCATTGACACAATATCGGTTACAGTCATGTTTCGGAGGTTGATCTTTTCTGTCAGTACGACGCTTAGTGTTTTAGCCAGTTCGGTTGGTGTATACTCCAATCCGTTTTTCTCTTCAATGTAGACATCTCCCTCCAATTTTGGCAGGAAGCCACATAAAGTTTTAAGAAGGGTCGATTTGCCCACCCCATTAGATCCCAGAAGGCATGTCAATTCACCTTTGTTGATGTCTGCCGAGAGTTTTTTGGCAACTACATAATTGCCTTTTTTGTGATGATATCCTGTAGAAAGATTTTCTATTTTAATGCTGGTTTTACTCATAATCTGTACTGCCTATCGTCCTGCAAAGTTAAGTAAAATGAGAGATTCATTTGTGACTTTTATATCAAAAGGTGTTTGTCGGAGGCCTATGGCCTTTTTTGTAGAGGAGAATAGTCGACTATTTCTAACCTTTTAATCTGAAACAAACAGAGCTGAGTCGTTGTTTGGGCTCAGCTCTGTTTCTTAAGATAATTTCAAGATCTTTTCAAATCTAATGTCTGAATACGGATTATTAGAACTTGGGCTTCATACCTAGGTTGTACATTATGAATGCATAGATATCCGTTTGTTCTTGAAGGATTTTTGCTACCGGCTTACCTGCTCCATGTCCTGCTTTGCTGTCTATACGGATTAGGAGAGGTTGGTCTGTATTGGGGCCTGCCACATGCTGTAAGGTCGCTGCATACTTAAACGAGTGAGCCGGCACGACCCTATCATCATGGTCTGCTGTCGTGACGAGAACGGCCGGATATTTTACATTGCTTTTGATTGTGTGCAAAGGAGAATAGCTTAGTAGATACTTAAACATCTCTTCACTGTCTTGGGATGTGCCATAATCGGGAGCCCAATTCCATCCTATCGTAAATAGATGATACCTAAGCATATCCATAACTCCTACTCTGGGGACTGCAGCTCCAAAAATATCCGGACGTTGATTGAGTACTGCTCCGACGAGTAGTCCCCCATTAGAACCTCCTACAAGGGCAATCTTCCCCTTGGATGAATAACCCTCTTTGATTAAATATTCGGCAGCTGCTATGCAGTCATCAAATACATTTTGTTTGTTTAGTTGCGTACCGGCACGATGCCATTGTTGACCATATTCACCTCCGCCTCTAAGATTCATCTGTGCATAAATACCACCTGCATTGATAAAAGGTATTCTAAGGACACTAAATCCCGGATTGAGACTAATGTTAAATCCTCCGTATCCGTAGAGATATACCGGATTTGATCCATCGAGTTTTAGTCCTTTCTTGTAAGTTAAAGACATAGGGATCTTTGTGCCGTCTTTAGATGTGAAGAAAACTTGTTTTGTTTCGTACTTGCTTGGATCGAAATTAAGAGGAGATTTCTCGTAGACAGACATTTTGTTGTTGTCTACATCGTATGAAAAGATAGTAAGAGGGTAGGTAAAAGAAGAGAATGATATGCATGCTATGTTGCTCTTTTTGGATCCTGATACATCGGCATGCCCTATTACCGGAAGATCGATTTCTCTAATTCTTTTGCCATTCATATTGTATAGATACAGGTGTGTGGAGGCATCTTGATTGTATGTCAAGATAAAGTTTTTGCCTATGATTTGTGCATTCTCAAGCACCCCTGTCTGCTGCCCTACAAGCTCTTTCCAGTTTTTGAAATCCGGATCACTGTAGCTTGCTTGCATCAATCGATAACGCTCGGCACCATTGTTTGTCAAAACATAGAAATGCTTTTTGTCGCTTGCTACTACTGTGTATCTGTATTTGCAGTCGGGAGTGATGGTGGTAAAGGGTGATTTGCTTTCTTTCAGATTCTTGATGATGATATTATTTCCTTCTGCCATTCCATCCTCATCTAAGAATAGATAGTTCGGATTGTCGTAGACATTGACTGAATAAAAGCGTTTGGGATACTTCTTGTTTTCATATATCAGTTTGTCTTGTTTATAGTCATCACCCAATTTGTGATAGTAAATCTTGTGACCTTCATTTACATTCGAAAATTCTTTGCCTTTCACGGGAGCATCGTAAGCACTATAAAAGAACCCATCACCCTTCCAAGCCATATTTGTAAACTTAGCCCATAAAATATGATCGGGAAGGTCTTTTCCTGTAGAAGTGGACTTTACAAAAATCTCTCTCCAATCGGATCCGGAGCGTGAGATACTGTAGGCCATATATTTGTTGTCGTTGGAAAAAGAGATATCAGTGAGCGCTACAGTGCCATCTTTGCTAAGTGTGTTGGGGTTTAGAAATACTCTGGCTTTCCCGTCAATACCATCCTTGACATACAAAACAGCCTGGTTTTGAAGTCCATCCTGCTTATAAAAGAAATACTTGTTGCCGTGTTTCATCGGAGCTCCACTAAATGGTTGCTCACTATAAAGACGTTTTAATTCATCGTAAAGAGATTGGCGAAAAGGGATCTTTTGAAGATAGGCATTTGTCAATGCATTTTCTTGTTTGACCCATTTGGCAACTTCTTGAGTTGTGTCATTTTCCATCCATCTGTAAGGATCTGCAACTTTGTGACCAAAATAGTTGTCAACTGTTTGATCTCGCCGTGCATCCGGGTAGCTGAATGATTGAGCTACAGCAGAAGAAGATCCCAAAGTAATCATTCCTGCCAATACCATAAGGTGAGTTTTTAGTTTGTTCATATCTGTTATTACTAATTATTGACATTGTTGTTTTATCAAAGTTACTGCCAATTATTGGAATGCCAAATCTCTTGAAAATAACCATCTTCAAAGAAATTATTGGCCTTATATAATCTTCTGTCAGGAGGATGATTTGTTGCTCCTCTTGACATGACTCATGTGGAGTCTTATTGCTAAAGAGTATCCTTTTTAGTATCTTAGTCTTCATAAAGAATTGGAACCATGGAGATAAGCATATTACTTACCTTTCTTATAATGATTGTTTCGCTTGGCGGATTGTTCCTCCGGGCAGGTAAGTTATGTCTTATTGAAGAGAAGCAAATTAAAGAATCTGCAAACATCAAATACAATCTCATAAATGGTCTTTCCGCATGGACTGTGAAGTTCGTTCTGAGAGGCTTGTATTTGTTAAATACTGTTGCTTTGTTCGATGCTCAAAAAGTTGCTCAAACTACATCAATTCAATCTCAAAATCTCATATTCGAGGGTTAGGGTCATCTGACTTTCTTACCAACTTTGCCCGTTTTATAGTACGAAACGGGCTTTTTTATGCACTATTTTAACAAATAAGGTCGCGCGAGAAGCAATCTATTCTCGCGCGACTTTAGATCTGATCTCGCGCGACCTTGACATGCGAAGTCGCGCTACTTCAGGTGCAACCTCGCGCGAGGATAGGTTCAAAGTCGCGCGAGAATGGATTGCAAGTCGCGCGACCTTGCAAAAAAGGAGGCCTGAAGTGGGTTTTTAGGCAGCCAACTTGTCCATAAAAAGTAGCTTATACATATATTAACATATAGATAGGACGATTTCGTCCTATTATCCTGAGTCTTTGTACAGAAAGAGTCTGTTTTGAGATCAAAAATGGGCTGTTTTTAGGCCTAAAAATGGCTAAATATATTTACATTATTTATTAAAATGCAATGATTTATAAGAAAAATATATGGTATTATTCTCGGTTTTTAAGCTGCTATTTTGTAGAATATCTTCCACGAAATGTATTTGAATAAGTGAAAAATACGGACGACTTTTAACAGATTTAATCTGATTTTGTCGGTTAAATTTGCAATGGAAAAACAACATCTTCCATGCTAAAGAATTTATGAGTCTTTTGGGGGTTGATTTACATTTCTGATATGGCACAATTGAGTTATATACATCTATAAGTCTCTTTGAGTAGCCCCATTTTTCGTTAAAAAGTTAGATTCTATAATTTCAGCTACAGTTAAGATTGTGTATCTTTGTATGTCAAAGACGAAAACAAATCAAAACAATATATCAGATGAATAGTAAAGAGCTAATGAACAAAGCGGCGGACAATATCAGAGTCTTGATTGCCGCCATGGTAGAAAAGGCAAAAAGTGGTCACCCCGGCGGTGCTATGGGTGGTGCAGACTTTGTAAACGTACTTTACTCAGAATTCTTAATTTTTGATCCGGATGAGCCAAAATGGGCCGGTAGAGACCGTTTTTTCCTTGATCCGGGTCATATGTCTCCAATGTTGTATTCTCAATTGGCTATGATTGGAAAGTACACCATGGAGGATTTGCAGAATTTCCGTCAGTGGGGTAGCTGCACTCCAGGTCATCCGGAGGTAGATGTTGAGCGAGGTGTAGAGAATACATCCGGACCTCTCGGACAGGGACATACTTATGCTGTAGGTGCTGCTATTGCTGCTAAGTTCCTTGCTCACAGATTTGGCTGGATGATGAGCCAGACCATTTATGCTTACATCTCTGATGGAGGTATTCAAGAGGAAATCTCACAGGGTGCCGGTCGTATTGCCGGTCACTTGGGGTTGGACAACTTGATAATGTTTTATGACTCTAACGACATTCAACTCTCTACAACTGTAAAAGAGGTAGATAGTGAAGATGTTGCTATGAAATATAAAGCCTGGGGATGGCATGTGATTGAGATCAATGGTAATGATGTCGATGAAATCAGAAAAGCTATCAAGGAAGGTAAGGAGACAGTAGGAAAGCCAACCCTTATTATTGGTCATACCATGATGGGTAAGGGAGCTATTAAGGAAGATGGTACAAGTGGCGAAAATATGGTTTCCACTCATGGTCAACCTCTTTCTAAGGCCGGTATCGATATGAAATCTACCATTGAATCTCTTGGTGGAATTTATGAAAATCCATTCCGCATTTTCCCTGAGGTGGAGCAAATGTACAATGATAGACTTGATCATCTTCGCAAACTTGCAGCCGAAAGAAAGGTAGAAGAGGAAAAATGGCGTTCTGAAAATGAGGAGGTTGCCAAGAAGATGGATGCTTGGTTTAACAATGAGCTCCCCGAATTGGATTGGGATAGTATTGAGCAGAAACCGAGTCAGGCCACAAGAGCAGCTTCTGCAACATGTTTGGGCTTCTTGGCCAAGAATGTTGAAAATATGATTGTCGCTTCTGCCGACCTGTCTAACTCAGACAAGACAGATGGATTCCTTAAACATACACATGCCATTAAGAAGGATGATTTTAGTGGATGTTTCCTTCAGATGGGAGTTTCGGAATTAACAATGGCTTGTCTTGCTATTGGTATGGCACTTCACGGGGGTGTTATTCCTGCTTGTGGTACATTCTTTGTCTTCTCGGATTATATGAAGCCTGCCATGAGAATGGCTGCCCTAATGGAGCTTCCGGTGAAGTTTATCTGGACACATGATGCTTTCAGGGTAGGGGAAGATGGTCCTACGCATGAGCCTGTAGAACATGAAGCACAAGTTAGATTGCTTGAGAAATTGCAAAATCATAGTGGTCGCAACTCTATGTTGGTGCTAAGACCGGCAGATGTTGAAGAGACCACAGTAGCTTGGAAGATGGCTTTTGAAAATCTTCAGACGCCTTCAGCTCTCATCCTGTCTCGTCAGAATATTCCGGATTTGCCGTCTCATGACAATGATCGTCATAAAGATGCCAAGCTGGCTGAGTATGGTGCTTATGCTGTTAGTGAGGACGAAAAGCCGGAGTGCGTGTTGATTGCTTCCGGTTCGGAAGTTGCCACATTGGTTGATGCTGCGCGTATTTTACGTTCAGAAGGTTATCGCTTATCTGTGGTGTCTGTCCCAAGTGAAGGTCGTTTCAGAGAGCAACCTGAAGAATATCAAGAATCTATCATGCCTACAGGTGTTAAACGTTTTGGTCTTACAGCAGGCCTTCCCGTTACTTTGCTAAGTTTGGTTGGAGATGAAAAGGCTATTTATGGTCTCAATTCGTTTGGTTTCTCTGCGCCTTACAAGGTCTTGGACGAAAAGCTTGGCTTCACAGCTGATAATATTGCACAAAAGATCAAGGAAGTTGTAATAGAATAACTTATGACAGATAAGAAGGTAATTGGAATTTGTTCGGATCATGCAGGATATGAGCTAAAGCTTCATGTCATTGGTCTTCTTCATGAGATGGGTTATGAAACAGAAGATTTCGGTTGTCCCTCTGCTGAGAGATGCGATTATCCGGACTATGCTCATCCGATGGCTCAAGCTATTCAGGATGGCAAACTTGAGAGGGGAATTTCCATTTGCGGATCCGGCAATGGGATTTCCATGGTTGTAAATAAATATAGCAAACTCCGCGCTGCTCTTTGTTGGTGTGTCGAGATTGCCAAGCTTGCCAGACAGCATAACGATGCAAATGTCTTATCTATGCCTGCGAGATTTATCAGCCAAGAAGAAGCGGATCAGATTGTTAAAGCATTTTTCTCTACAGATTTTGAGGGAGGAAGGCATATAGAGCGAATTAACAAGATACCTATTCATTGATTTCCGAATAAGGTATCCGGTATATCAAAAAGCCCTTTGCAGCACATGATGCTCGCAAAGGGCTTTTGATATATAAGGCTATTTGTCCAATGGGAGTATCTCTATCCAATATCCATCCGGATCATGGATAAAATAGAGTCCTATCTCGTTGTTTTCATAACAAATACATCCCATTTCCTTATGATGTTTTCTCCATTCATCATAGTCTCCCGGTACTCTCAGACATAGATGATATTCCAAGTCCCCCAAGTTGTAGGGCTCTTTTCTGTCCCTTAGCCAGGTCAGTTCTAATGTAAATTCGGTGCTTCCATCACCTAAATATACAAGGATAAAGGATCCATCGGAAGATTCCTTTCTCTTGACCTCTTTTAGTCCGAGTGCTTGCTCATAAAAAGCGATGCTTTTCTCGAGGTTAAGTACATTGAAGTTAAAATGGTCAAATCTTGCCTTTAGCTTATCTTTTGTCATCATAATGTTGTTCTTTAATGTCACAAAGATAATGTTTTGCCAAAAGTCTTTTCGTTTTTACTTTTTATTGTACCTTGCTGATGGTTATCTAAATGTTTAATAGATATCTGTAATTCATTTGATAATAGATTGTTACGTAACTCTTGTCTCTTCGGAAAGTTGTTAAAAAGATAAACTTAGGTAAAAGTTATATCATTATTGTCGAGTGTAAAATCAATTTATATACTTTTGGAAGACGATTATAGTAAGAACATCATCATAATGATTGGTGAAACCATATAAAAGTAACGATATGAAAGTCGGATTGTTTATACCGTGTTATGTGAATGCGGTTTACCCGGAGGTGGGGATAGCGACATATAAGCTGCTCAAAAGTCTGGATGTGGATGTGGATTATCCTATGGATCAAACTTGTTGTGGCCAGCCAATGGCCAATGGCGGATTTCAAGACAAGTCTTATAAGATGGCTCTTCGTTTTGAGGAGTTGTTTGACTCGTATGATGTGGTAGTTGGTCCGTCTGCCAGCTGTGTAGCCTTTGTCAAAGAAAATTATGACAATATTCTTAGGCCACACAATCATGTTTGCAAGACAGCTCAGAAAGTCAGAGATATTGTAGAGTTTCTTCATGATGATTTGAAGATAACATCCCTTCCTTCAAGTTTCCCACATAAGGTAAGTATTCATAATAGTTGCCATGGTGTAAGAGAATTGGGCTTATCTACTCCGAGTGAGCGAGGTCTTCCTTATCAGAATAAGGTCAGAGATTTGCTAAATCTTGTTGATGGGATAGAGATTTTCGAACCGAAGCGAGTTGATGAATGTTGTGGCTTTGGAGGGCTATTTTCTGTTGAGGAGCCGGAAGTGTCGGCCTGCATGGGTATGGACAAAGTAGAAGATCACATGAGTACCGGAGCCGAGTATATTACAGGGCCTGACAGCTCTTGTCTTATGCATATGCAGGGAGTGATTGATCGTAACAAACTTCCAATCAAAACAATTCATGTCGTACAAATCTTAGCAGCAAACTTATGAGCACTAAACACAGCAAAGCGGCTGCAGCCTTTTTGAAGAATAAGGCTCAGGAAAAATGGCAGGATGAGACATTGTGGATGGTCCGCCATAAGAGAGATATTCAGAGGGATACATTGCCCGAATGGGAGGATTTGCGTCAGCTTGGTCATGACATAAAGCGCTATAATGTGACCCATTTGGATGAACTTTTGGTGCAGTTTGAAGAGAATGCCAAAAAGAATGGTGTCGTTGTGCATTGGGCCAAAGATGCTAAAGAGCACAACGAAATTATGTATAACATTCTCCGAGAGCATGGTGTCAAGAAGTTTGTCAAGAGCAAGTCTATGCTTAGTGAAGAGTGTGAACTCAATGATTACCTTATAGAGAGAGGAATAAATGTAATTGAGACCGACCTTGGTGAACGAATCTTACAGCTGATGAAGCTTAAACCGAGTCATATTGTATTACCCGCTATTCATATAAAACGAGAGCAAGTAAGTGAGTGTTTTCATGAAAAACTTGGGACAGAGAAGGGTAATAGTGATCCGACCTATTTGACTCGTGCTGCTCGAAAAAGTCTTCGTCAAGATTTTATCACAGCTGATGCAGCCATGACGGGTGGTAATTTTGCCGTAGCATCTACCGGAGAGATTGTGGTTTGTACCAATGAAGGTAATGCAGATATGGGCATGTCGTGTCAAAAACTTAATATTTGCAGTGTAGGTCTTGAAAAAGTGGTGCCGGATTTGGATGCTGTAGGTGTCTTTACGCGCCTTTTGGCAAGAAGTGGCACGGGGCAGCCATCAACAACTTATACATCTCATTTTCGTAAGCCCACTAAAGGTGGAGAGCTTCACTTCATTATTGTTGATAATGGGCGAAGCGATATATTGGCCAATAAGGATCATGTGAAGACACTCAATTGTATTAGGTGTGGTGCATGTATGAATACTTGTCCGGTATATCGTCGTTCAGGAGGCTATTCTTACACCTATTTTATACCGGGTCCGATTGGGATTAACTTGGGGATGCTCAAAAATCCGCAAGAGTATAGTGACAATGTATCGGCTTGTTCTCTATGTTTGTCTTGTAGCAATGTCTGTCCGGTGAAGATTGATTTGGGCGAACAGATTTATCGTTGGAGACAAGATTTGGATAAACTTGGAAAAGCAAATAGAGAAAAGAAACTTATGTGTCAAGGAATGTCCCTTGTAATGAATGGTCCTAAGCGATTTAATACTGCTCTTGCTTTTGCTCCTATTGCCAATAAATTGCCACGTTTTATGATGTATAATAGCCTGAATGCGTGGGGACAAGATCGAGAGATGCCAAAGTTTGCATCAGAAACTTTTAATTCATGGTGGAAAAAACAAATTAAGAAGTGATTGTTATGGACAGCAGAGAACAGATATTAAATAGTATTAGACAGCATACCATAAACAAAGAACCTAAGCCGTCTATGACTTTCACCCCTATCACATTTGAGGATAAGGTGGCACGTTTTATTGAAATTTCGAAAGGAGTAGGTGGCGAAGCTGTCGAACTTACCTCCGGAGAAGATATCAATGAATTAATCAGAAAGTATTATCCTGAAGCTCAGAGAATAGCATCAGATTTGTCATACATCAGTATAGCGACATATAAACCTTCGGATATTAAAAATCCCGGAGAGATGAATGGTACAGATGTGGCTGTTATTGAAGGTCATATAGGTGTATGTGAAAATGGATGTGTTTGGGTTGATCAGTATGATGATCTTAGAGCTCAGTTCTTTATTTCCGAATATCTTGTTATCATCTTGGATAAGAAAAATCTTGTCCATAATATGCATGAAGCATACAAGAAGGTGGCGGAAATTGATTCAACTTCACCTTATTCGGGATTTATTAGCGGACCATCGAAAACTGCCGACATTGAGCAGGCTCTTGTCGTTGGTGCACATGGAGCCAAGGGCACGCTCGTGATATTGAGGTAGATTGTGATTTGGCAGCGAAAAAGATAATTGCTTGCCCTCCTTTGATTTGAGTGTTTTATCAATACTCTTTTCTTGGAAGAGGGGTTGTGTCAAGTGGAAATTGACGCAACCCCTCGTTGTTTTTGCCTTGGCTATCTCATGCTGATTAGCTACATTTGTCAAGCCTCGTCTTTTCTGAAAATATAAGAACGAGGGTGAAATTGATAAAAGGTGTCATTGCCAATGAGGGGTCTTATGGCTTGATTGATAGAGGGTGTTTGTAGTCAATGGTTTTCTTATAACCCAAATATCTCTTAATGAGGTCGCTTTTATAAAGTTGTAGAGCTATATGAACGCTGTTATAGACTAAAATAAGCTCAGATATATTGACATCTACGGATTTAATAAGATCCAAATACACCGATATATTTACTATGATAATAATATGATTGCTTGCTATTTCTTAAGATGAACAGATGGGAGTATTGTATATAAAACTCAGTACTCATAATCAATTATCATCGGTAATCGTTGCAGTCATTCAAAATTAATATGGAGAAATTTGTTCATTTACATGTTCACTCGCAGTACTCGGTACTTGATGGACAATGTAGTATCAAAGATTTGGTCAACCATGCCATAGATGATGGTATGCCTGCTTTGGCTCTTACCGACCATGGTGTTATGTTTGGGATCAAAGAGCTGATCAATACAGTCAATGGGAAAAACAGTTCTCATAAAAAGGCCATATCTTCTTATCAAGAGGAGCTTAAGTCTTTAGATGAAAAAGACAACTTGACAGCAGAGGAGGAGACAAGAAAAGGTGAACTATCTAATTTGATTGAGGAGGAAGAATCTAAACTTCTCAAACCCATTATAGGTTGTGAGTGTTACTGTGCAAGACGAAGAAGGTTTGATAAAGACAGTGATGTTCATGATCCATATCATCCAAATCGTTCGATTGATGCCAGTGGTTACCACCTAATTGTTTTGGCAAAGAATCTTCAAGGGTATCACAACCTGGCAAAGATTGTTTCTTATGGTTGGACCGAAGGATATTATTATCGTCCAAGAATAGATAAGGAGCTTCTTGAAAAATATCATGAGGGCCTAATCGTCTGTTCTGCTTGCTTGGGAGGAGAAATCCCTCAGCACATTTTGGCTGGAAATATAGATAAGGCAAAAGATACTATCAAGTGGTTTAAAAACCTTTTTGGTGATGATTATTATCTTGAGATTCAGCGGCATAAAACTAACAACCCTAAAGGAAATCAGGAGACTTATGAACTTCAGAAGAAGGTCAATCGGGTGATCCTTGAGTTGGGAAAAGAGTTAGGGGTCAAGGTTATAGCAACGAATGATGTTCACTTTATATCAGAAGAGGCTGCTGAGGCTCACGATCGGTTGATCTGTCTTTCGACTTCAAGGGATTTGGATGATCCAAACCGAATGAGGTATTCTAAGCAGGAGTGGTTTAAGTCAACGGGTGAAATGAATGAAATTTTTGGTGATATCCCCGAGACACTATCCAATACATTGGAGATTGCAGATAAGGTTGAATATTATAGTATTGATAACAAGCCTCTTATGCCGGACTTCCCAATCCCGGAAGGATTTAAGGATGACGACGATTATCTGCGGTATCTTACCATGAAAGGGGCAGAAAAAAGATATGGAGACAACCTTACCGATGAGGTAATGGATCGAATCAATTTTGAGCTTGGAACCATTCAATCTATGGGATTCCCCGGTTATTTCCTTATTGTCCAAGATTTTATCAATGCAGCCAAGAATATGGGGGTCTCAGTCGGTCCCGGTAGAGGTTCTGCCGCCGGCTCTGCTGTCGCTTTTTGCCTTGGTATAACAGATATTGACCCTATTAAGTATGACCTTCTTTTTGAGCGTTTTCTGAATCCTGACCGTATTAGTATGCCTGATATTGATGTGGACTTTGATGATGACGGTCGAGCGGAAATTCTTAGATGGGTAACAGAAAAGTATGGCAAAGAGAGGGTAGCGCATATCATTACATATGGTACTATGGCTTCTAAGAGTGCTATCAAGGATGTGGCACGTGTCCAAAAACTTCCTTTGCCGGAAAGTAATAGACTTGCCGGATTGATACCGGATAAGATAGAGGGAGTGAAAAAGGTCAATATTAAGGCGGCTATTGAGGCGGTGCCCGAACTTAAACAAGCCACTTTGAGTCCTGATCCGAATGTGAGCGAAACCCTTAAGTATGCTCAGATGCTCGAAGGGAATGTTCGCAATACGGGAGTACATGCTTGTGGTATTATTATTGGTAAATATGATATTAGTGATGTAGTGCCGGTCAGTACGGCTAAGGATGGTGATGAAGAGTTGTTGGTTACCCAGTATGAAGGGTCGGTCATTGAGCAGACCGGTCTGATCAAGATGGACTTTTTGGGTCTTAAAACACTTTCAATTATTAAAGAAGCACTTGCCAATATTAAGAAATCCAAAGGGATTGATTTGGACATTTCCAACATACCTTTGGATGATGAGAAAACTTACAAGCTATATTCAGAAGGACGAACTATTGGTACTTTCCAGTTTGAATCTGCCGGTATGCAGAAGTATCTTCGTGAGTTGCAGCCCAGTGCATTTGAGGATTTGATTGCCATGAATGCTCTTTATCGTCCGGGTCCAATGGAATATATACCAAGTTTTATTGCTCGTAAGCATGGACGTGAGAAGATAGAATATGATCTTCCTCAGATGGAGAGGTATCTTAAGGATACTTACGGAATTACAGTTTATCAAGAGCAAGTCATGCTTTTGTCAAGAGAGCTTGCCAACTTTACAAGAGGTCAATCCGATGAGCTCCGTAAGGCTATGGGAAAGAAGCTTATCGATAAAATGAACGCTCTGAAAACAAAGTTTCTTGATGGTGGAAAGAAAAACAATATCGAAGAGAAAACTTTGCTAAAAATTTGGGCTGACTGGGAGAAGTTTGCCTCTTATGCTTTCAATAAGAGCCATGCTACTTGTTATAGCTGGGTAGCTTATCAGACTGCATATCTTAAGGCAAATTATCCATCTGAATATATGGCAGGGGCACTTAGTCGAAATTTGAATAACATCACAGAAATCACCAAGTTGATGGATGAATGTAAGAATATGGGTATTCAAGTGCTGGTGCCGGATATAAATGAATCGGATCGCAAATTTACTGTAAACGCCAATGGCGATATTCGATTTGGCCTTTCCGCTATCAAAGGGATGGGTGCAGGAGCTGTGGAGGCAATTCTTCGAGAACGATCTGAAAATGGCCCATTCAAAGATATTTATGACTTTGTGGAGAGGGTGGATATTTCTCAATGCAATCGTAAATCTCTTGAATGTTTGGTTTTGTCAGGAGGTTTTGACTCGATGGATTTTAAGCGAGAGCAGTATATGGCCCCATGTGGCAAAGATGAAACTTTTATCAATTCACTGATGAATTATGGAAGTATTGTCCAAGAGGAGGAGCATATGGCTGCCAATAGTTTATTTGGCGATGATGAGTGTTTGGCTATACCGAAGCCTCAGCCAATGGAGGTGCCGGAATGGAACATTCTTGAAAAACTCAACAAAGAGAGAGATCTTGTTGGGTTGTATCTTTCTTCTAATCCGATGGAACCATATAAGGTTATTCTCAATTATTATTGCAATACTCATATGGAACAGCTTGACAATTTGGAAGATCTAAATGGTAAGAATCTTGTCATGGCCGGTATTGTGACAAATGCAAAAACAGGAATATCCAAAAAGAACAATCCTTATGCAGTGATTACATTGGAGGATTTTAGCGGAACGCATGAGTTTCCCTTGTTTGGACCGGCTTATATTACTTATTCCAATTTTGCAAAAGAGGGACTGTATTTGTTAATCAAGGCAAGTGTAATTCCAATGAAGTGGAGGCCCGAAGAGCTTACTCTAAACATAAACAGTATCAATTTGCTTCCGGAAGTAGCTGATAATCTTATCAAGAGAATTGAGATATCTTTGGACCTTCATACAATAAACGATATAATCGTTGACTCTATCCTTGAACATATCTCTTTGCACAAAGGAACTGTGGATATGGATATTACATTGCGATCAGAGAAAAAACATATGAAGTTTGCAGCTACGAAAGTCAAGGTGAATCCCACACCCGAATTTGTCAAGTATTTTGAACAAAATAAAGTTCCATTAGTTGTATATTAGTAACTCTTACTAACTTTGGGCTTGTGAAGAATCAGTTTAGGTTAGATTAATATAAAGAGAAGAATAAAACAGTATAATATTTAAATGTAAATCAAAATGGCAAAAGAAATCACAGTAGACAACTTTGAGAGTCTAAAGGCAGAAGGAAAGCCAATGGTAATTGATTTTTGGGCAACATGGTGTGGTCCATGCAGAATGGTTTCACCTATTATTGATGAACTTTCAGAAGAATATAAAGGTCAAGTTATCATTGGCAAAATCGATGTAGATGAGAACAATGATTTGGCTGTACAATTTGGTGTGAGAAATATCCCGACAATTCTTTTCTTCAATAAAGAAGGTGAGATGGTCAATAAGTTGGTGGGTGCTCAACAGAAGGCAGCTATCGTGGCTGAAATACAAAAGATTATGTAATAAGCCTCCTTTTGGCTCTTCGTATCGATGAGATACGGACGAAATATATTGTTGGCTGTGGTGTATGAGAGTCGGATCTTTTCACCGCAGCCTTCTTTTTGCCTAATATCGGTATTGGCTGTAACTGTGGACTAATTGATTAACTTTATCGCCCAATGAGACTGCTTTTGCCTTGAAAAGGAAATGTAAGGGTGCATAACTTTAATGATTATGAGATGCGTTTGCCGTATATGTAGTTAGGATGAAGCATGTCTGATTAATTTTTTGAAACATAATATATAAGGAATATGTTGGCCGCATTGATGTTTTTTACACGCTTGCCGTGGTGGAGACTGGGAAGTCCATCCAAAAAAGATTTCCAAAGGGTTGTTGTCTATTTTTCTTGGGTGGGATGGTTTACAGGTCTTGTGATGGCTCTTGTATTCTTTTTATCGGCATACATCTTCCCTGTCTGGGTAGCAATAATATTTGCTCTTATAGCTCGTCTGATAATGACCGGATGTCTTCATGAAGACGGATTGGCCGATTTTTTCGATGGCTTTGGAGGGGGAGTTACTAAAGAGCGGATTCTTGAAATTATGAAAGACTCTCATATCGGTACTTATGGTGTGATAGCCTTGATTATGTATTTTATGCTTTTTGTTGCCATGATAGAGTCTAATCCATTATTTGATGTCTTCTATGATTGGCAGAGTATAGGGTATATAGCCTTGTGTCTCTTTGCTTGTGATCCTTTGTCAAAGGGGATAGCTATCAATGGGGTTCTTCTATTGCCTTATGCGAGAAACGAAGAAACAGCAAAGAGTAAAATAGTTTATGATGCGTTGTCTGTTGGGGATAGGCTTATTTCTCTCTCCGGGGCATTATTGCCTCTTCTTGTTTTGTCTATCTTTGTGAGTCCCTTCTTGCTATTGGTGGCGATAGCACCAATTGTCACAACAGCTCTTTTGGTTTCTTTGATGAAAAGGAGATTACAAGGCTATACCGGAGATTGTTGTGGGGCAACTTTTTTGATGTCTGAATTGGCATCACAAATTGTGGTTTTGATGGTTTCATGCCATTTGTGATAATAACATTTGTAAGTAAAGCAGATCGTTGAATGAGTAAAAAAGAAGTATTACCTGAAGAAGAGATACTAAAAAGACTGAGGAATCCTCGAACAAAAAGGGAGGCCTTTGCCGAGTTGGTAGCTCGTTATTCTAAGGCTCTTTACTGGCAGGCAAGGAGAATTGTCAAGAATCACCAAGATGCTGATGATATGGTTCAGAATCAATAGTGTCCTAAACGTTTTTGACGAATAAAAAGAAAAGGGTAGGTTTGTATTGAACAAAAAAGAACAGCTCCAAGAGCTGTCACCAACCACCCTTTTCATGGCAAATATAACACTATTCGCACA
>NZ_JBHSGO010000192.1:0-18684 GCF_042654485.1 Falsiporphyromonas endometrii
GCCTATCGCTAGCGTTCATCCTGAGCCAGGATCAAACTCTCCATTGTTAGTTATTTGTTTTCGTTTTTTCCTGTTTGTGCGCTCGTTATGATCACTTCGTGTATCTCGTATTTGACGGAAGTTTTTTTAATTTCTTCCCTGTACTACACTTTCGTTTTGCTTATGAATACTTTCAAAGATCGATAAAGTTGCAACCAACTTTAGAGCCGTTTTAGAAGCGACCCGTTTCGTATCGGTTGCGAGTGCAAATATAGGGCAAAAAGTAGATACAAACCAAATATTCATCAAATATTTTTCAGATCCACTCTCACAAATTAATACTAATATATTGAATACCAATTAATTATATCTATATAAAATTTTTCTATTAATCGATATACCAAAAGAATTATGCATGGCGATTCACGAGTTATCTCGATTTTTCGGTTAAAAACAGAGATTGCTGATAATAGAGATATCACTCAATAAACTCTTTCTATTGACATATTTGGGTAGAGGCATCATTAAAATGAGAACGAGCATTCATTATATATAGGGGATTAATTATCAGGTTATGGACAATAAAAACATTTACCCTTATTTGACTGGTATATTATTAAGATACACTCCAGATAAGATAAAACGACCTTTAGGATTCATTATAACATACTTAACCTCCAAGACAAGTCGCAATATAGTTCTATATCCACTGATAAGTTGCAAAAACAGTTGTAAACAACTTACTATTGAAACACATCTCTATTAAAAGGAAGATTTAGAGTAAACCAAATTCATATTCGAAAAGATAAAGAGAAGATAAGATCATTTCTATAGACTATGTAATCAATACAGCATCCATCAAACTCAATAAAACCCTTTGTGAATGTGCTTGCATTTTTGTATATTGAAAATTATAAAAAGAAAAAACCATGGAGATAAGCATATTACTTACCCTACTTTTAATAATCATTTTGCCTTGGGGATCATTCCTCCAGGCCGGTAGGATATATCTTATCAACAAGGAACAAATCAATGACTCTATAACCATCAAACATAATCACAAAGAGGCTCTTTATAGCTGGGCTGTGAAGCTCGTTATGAGAGAGGATTATTTGTTAAATACTATTACCATATCTGATGTTCAAAAAACTACTCAAACTACATTAATTCAAGCACAAATTCATAAATTCGAGGGTTAGGGTTACCTGACCTTCCTATCGACTTTGCCCGTTTTTATAGTACGAAACGGGCTTTTTTATGCCTTATTTTAACAAATAATCTCGCGCGAGAAGCAATCTGTTCTCGCGCGACTTTGGATCCGTTGTCGCGCGACCTTGACATGTGAAGTCGCGCTACTTCAGGTGTAACCTCGCGCGAGTTTAGGTTCAAGGTAGCGCGAGAATGGATTGCAAGTCGCGCGACCTTGCCAAAAAGGGGGTCTAAAAGTGATTTTTATGTCGCCGAAAGATAGATCACGAGATACCATTAACATATATTAATATAAAACAGAACTTAATTTATACATCTTTGTTCGTTTCTCTATAAAAAAAGGAATGTTTTAGCTTAAAGACAAGCTGTTTTTAGGCCCAAAAAGGGATCAAAATATTTACATTATTTATCTAATCAGATACAACTTAAGCAAAAAGGCTTGTTGTATATTCCAAGGTATAAACCCCTATTTCACCCTGGATCAGATGACTTTTATTTTGAGCAGTTTCATCCTCTAACTATGGTCCTATAATCCGATATGTTTCTTAAAAAAACAAAGGCGACTTGTCTGATATTTCACATCGACAAGTCGCCTTCAATTTTGATAGATTTCAAATCTGTCTGACTAAACAGATTGACTCATTATATCAAATCCTTTACTTCTCATTCTTAACTGTTTGAAGTAGATCTTTTACTGCAGCTTCGATTTGATTGTCCTCACCATTTAGAGCACGATCATAATCAAGAGGCAGTTTGATATCCGGTTCGAGCTGGCTATTTTCGAGATAATTACCTTCTGCTGTCTTATACCCAACTGCCGGGATACCATAATAAAGTGTTGGATCTTGAAGCGTAACCCAGTTTACACTGGTCATTGTTCCCGGTACAGGCATTCCCACAAGTCTACCGATATTCATATGTTTGTATACCCATGGACTACCATGTGCATTACTGTAGTCAGCTTCACAGATAAGCATAATAGAGGGATGATTCCATCTTCTACTTGGCATTTCGCAGTAATTTTTTCCTCTCACTACCTGCTCAAGGTACTTCTTACCGCTGAAAAATATTTCCAAATCTTCATGAAGTCTGCCACCTCCATTGTATCTTACGTCGATTACAATAGCCTTGCGGTCGTAGTATTTTCCAAGAACATCCGCATAGACAGACCTAAAGCTTGGGTCTCCCATAGAAGGGATATGTACATAACCAAGTTGTCCATTTGATAGTTTGTCCACTTCTGCTGCTCTCTGCTTTACCCATCTGGTATAAAGCAAACCGCTCAGTTTTCCTGACGAGATACCTTTTACCACTTCATCCCAACGCTTTCCAGTCTTAGGATCATATATTGACACAAGTATGTTCTTACCAACTTTACCGTTGAGCAATGGGAAGTAGTCCATATCTGCCTTGATATCTTCTCCATTGATTTTCTCGATGATATCACCGGCTTTTAGTTTGCTTTGGAATGTATCGAAAGGTCCATTGTCAATCACTTCATCAACAATCAAACCATCTTTACCTGCTTTTGAACTCAAGAAAAGTCCCAATTCAGCTGTAGGCTCATCTGCTCCGGTACCAAAGTAACCAGAACCGGTATGTGAAACATTGAGCTCACCAAGAAGTTCGCTCAGCATCTCTGCAAAATCATAATTATTGTTGATGTATGGCAAGTATCTTTCGTATATGCTTGTAAGTTTTGGCCAATTGACACCATGCATATTGGTCTCATAGAATCTCATAGCCTCTTCTCTCTTGACCTCTTCGAACATTGCTTTTCTCTCAGCAGCTCTATCGATAGTCATTTCAGCATCGTAAGAAATTGGCTTAAGAGATGCCGTTGCTGCATCCATTTTTTGAGGAGAAGAGCCCAATATAAAGATGTTTTTGCCATCCTTATCCATTTTGAAGATAGACCATCTTCCATCTAATTTCTTAAGGAGTTGAGTCGATTTCTTTCTCAAATCATGCGACCAAAGATCGTACCCACCTTCAAAAGCAGCAAAATAATATAGAGTCTTACCATCGCTTGTAATGATTGCATCACCAAGATCAGAAGAGTTAGGAGTTAAGCGTACAATACGGTCCTCCATATTCTTTGTTTCGATAACAATATCCTTGCTGTTATCTTTCTTGTCATCCTTTTTCTTTTTGTCCTTATTAGCTTTCTCTTCTGCCTCTTTTTCCAACTTTTCTTCTTCTGTATAAAGCTCGTATTCTTCCTCGTTCATCTTATACTTGTTATAAGCTTCACGATTCATAAATACCATCATAACGTCAGATTGTGATCCCCAAGAAGCATGGTTTCTCATTCCAAATTGTTCACTATTGAAGATAATTGCATTACCATCAAGAGCCCAATGAGGATTCGAATCGAAATAGCCACTATTTGTGATATTGAAGATTGGCTCACCACCCTTGGCACTTACAATACCTATATCTGAATATGGAGCATGATCCTTTGCTACATACTCGATAGCAAACCACTTACTGTCCGGAGACCATTCAAATGTCATTTCCCCGGTGCGTTCGTGCTGCATACTGCCATCAGTAATTTGCCTAACCTTCTTAGTTTTGAGGTTGTAAACCATTAACTTCGAACGATCCTGTACAAATGCCAATTCCTTTCCATCAGGAGAGAATTTGGGATATTGCTTCTCTGCTTTACTTCCCGGGATAAGCAATTCTTCTTTGATCAATGTTGCATTAGGGAAGTTAAGCTCGTCTTTTCTTTCGATAGAGGCTTTATACAAATCCCATTTTCCACTTCGGTCACTACAATATACAATTGAACGATTGTCACCACCAAATGTAACATCGCTCTCAGCAGCGGCCGTTTTGGTAATACGTTTGGTAGTAGTATAATCCGTAGAAGTAACAAACACTTCGCCACGATTGATAAATGCAATCTGCTTACCATCCGGTGAAACATCTGCCGAAGAGAAACCTCTTGAATAGTTTACTCTCAATTCTTGAGGATCATTACTTTCGAGGATGCTGACTTTTAGTTTCTTGGCCTTTTCTCCAGGCTTTAAGGTGTAGATTTCTCCTCCATATCCATAACACAACTTACCATTATTGTCAATGCTTAGGAATCTTACCGGTTCATCTTTGAGATTTGTGATTGCCTTGACAGCTGAAGGATTATTAAGCGAAGCTTCATAGATATTCATAGAACCTCCATTGCGTTCACTTAAGAAATAAATCTTTGTTTCGTCAGGGCTATAAACAGGATTGCGATCTTCACCATCATGCTTGATGATAAACTTTCTTTCACCAGTCTTGAAGTTATATTCTACAATGTCTCGTGTTACAGAAGAGGTATGATGCTTACGCCACTGATTTTCACTACCCTTGACATCTTGAAAGATAATCTTGTTGCCATCTTTGCTAAATTGAACATACTCCGCCGGTGTAGGCATAATTTGAATAGGTCTACCTCCATTTACCGACACCTTATACAATTCGGTCATCCATCCGGCCGGATGCAATGCACTGGACACGGGATCTTGAATATGCGCTTTGAAAACTATATACTTACCATCATTGGTAAATGTGTATGGAGTTTCTGTCCCGGAATGTGTTGTAAGACGTTTTTCCTGTCCACCTATTGAGGGAACAATATAGATATCGAAGCCATTCGAATTGCGATTGCTCATAAAAGCAATCTGTTTACCATCCGGTGACCAAACAGGCATGCTGTTGTAGCCGGCATTCATGGTTAATCTCTGTGCTACTCCACCCTCGACTGATACCTTATAGATATCACCCTTATATGCAAATGCGACTTCACTGCCATTTGGTGAAATGACTGGATAACGCATCCATAGAGGATTGTCTGTAGCAAATCCGCTCATTGATGTCAGTACAAAAACGACTGCAAGAACTAAATGTTTGAGTTTCATTGATACTTATTTTATAAACTTGTAATGTAATACTTCTACCTATGTGACCTAAGAGTCTGCCTCAATTTAATGCAGAACAAAACGTGAGTGTTCCCATTGCAAGCAATCTCCAAAGCATTCACAAAAATAGCAATTAAAAGGGAGGGATAAAAAGATGGTATTGACCATACAGCTAATCAAAACATCTCTTTGGACAGGCGTTGAGCTTATGAAATACTATTAGACCTATCTTCAGAGCCAAAGTGATAGAAAAAAAGGGCATATCAGACCTTCATCTGATACACCCTCTTTATGTTTTGATTGTTTTCGGAGTTTATCGGCTTTCCTTTGTAAAGAAAGTTGCTGATATTTCCATTATCAAGTTGCCGGATCTTATTTCATCCTTATTACTTGTCATTTCTACAGTTAATCTAACATCATTTGAATTTACAAGCAGAGATAATATTTTCTTATAGAACTGATCCCTTTGATCCATTCTGACTAAACCGTTCTCTGTAACATTTTGGCAAGTAAATACACCATCATTTCTATTACCACTTTTATTAATATAGAACTTGATATCAGACAATTTTACTCCATCCGGCAATCCATCAAAAGAGATGCTGTTAGGCGCAGAGTTGGTGTTATTAATAATATCTGATATCCAGCCATTAATCATCGGCATTTTCTCTTTGTATTCCGGAAAATTCTCTTTAGTAATCTTCATATCAAGACTTAGATTGGTCATTCCCAGCACTGGAGCTTTCAATGAGGCTGTTGAATTGAATGAAGACGGAATGCTTTCGGGTCTTGGCTGTGTGTCATCATCGCTAGCACAAGATATCGCAAAGATAGCTACTGCTGCAAAAGCCAATAGTGTAAAAATAAACTTTTTCATTTTGTCGTTATTATGTTGTTAATATAAAAAGGACCCATCCTTACCCTTTTGAGGCAAGTAGGGTCCTTTCGTTTTAGCTTATATAATTTCTTGCGATTGCATTACTTTTTATCTTCAATAGCCGCTTGTGCCGCTGCAAGTCTTGCAATAGGCACACGGAATGGAGAGCAAGATACATAATTCAGTCCAACTCTGTGGCAGAACTTCACTGAGCTTGGCTCACCACCGTGCTCACCACAGATACCACACTTAAGATCAGGTCTTACAGCACGACCATTCTCAGTAGCCATTCTTACAAGTTTACCAACACCTTTTTGGTCTAATACCTGGAATGGGTCAACCTTAAGAATCTTCTTTTCGAGATAAACCGGCAAGAAGGAAGCAATATCGTCACGAGAATAACCAAATGTCATCTGTGTCAAGTCGTTAGTACCGAATGAGAAGAATTCCGCACGTGAAGCAATACGATCAGCTGTAAGTGCAGCTCGAGGAATTTCAATCATTGTACCCACCTTAAAGTCGATACGGTCTCCCTTTTCTTCAAACAACTTTTCAGCAGCTTGACGAATAACAGTTTCTTGATTTTGGAATTCGTACAAGATACCTGTCAATGGAACCATAATCTCAGGGAAGCATTTTACACCTTCCTTCTTAAGTTCGAGACATGCACCGAGGATAGCTCTTGTCTGCATTTCTGTAATCTCAGGATATGTATTACCAAGACGACATCCACGATGACCAAGCATTGGATTTGCTTCACAAAGAGCTTCTACACGGTGCTGAATCTTTTGAATAGATACACCCATCTGATCAGCCATAGCTTGCTGTCCTGCAATATCATGAGGTACAAACTCATGAAGAGGTGGGTCGAGTAGACGAACAGTCACAGGGAATCCATCCATAGCCTTGAAAATTCCCTTGAAGTCATCTTGCTGATAAGGAAGAATCTTTTTAAGAGCCTTAACACGATCTTCTTGATTTTCAGCCAAGATCATTTCACGCATAGCCTTGATCTTTTCACCTTCAAAGAACATATGCTCTGTACGACATAGACCAATACCTACAGCTCCAAAACTTCTTGCAATGGCTGCATCATGAGGAGTATCAGCATTTGTACGAACCTTAAGCTTGGTATATTTGTCAGCCAAGTCCATAAGTTTTGCAAAGTCAGCATCCATTTCAGCTGCTCTTGTTTCTACTTTGCCTTCGTATACTTCACCTGTAGAACCGTTAAGTGAAATCCAATCACCTTCTTTAAATTCATGACCTTCGATTTCGACAGTACGATTCTTATAATCAACATGAAGAGCACCTGCACCTGATACGCAGCATTTACCCATGCCTCGAGCAACCACAGCAGCGTGAGATGTCATACCTCCTCTTGCTGTAAGGATACCTTCAGATACAGTCATACCTGCCAAATCTTCCGGTGATGTTTCAAGACGAACAAGGATAATTGGCTCACCACTCTCTGCCATCTTAGCTGCATCATCAGCGAAGAATGCAATACGTCCTGTAGCTGCACCCGGAGAAGCAGGTAGTCCCTTAGTCAACACCTTAGCCGAAAGAAGTGCTTTCTTATCAAATACGGGGTGAAGCAACTCATCAAGTTTATTTGGCTCAACACGAAGTACAGCCTCTTCTTCCGAAATCTTACCTTCAGCAAGCAAATCCATTGCAATCTTAACCATCGCACGGCCTGTACGCTTACCATTACGCGTTTGCAAGAACCAAAGTTTACCTTCTTGGACAGTAAACTCCATATCCTGCATATCTCTGTAATGATCTTCAAGCTGCTGTTGCAAACGATTGAGTTCGTTGTAGATTTCCGGCATAGCTTCTTCCATTGAAGGATATTTAGAAGCTCTTTCCTCTTCGGAAATACCGGCTCTCTCAGCCCAACGTTGAGAACCAATCTTGGTAATTTGCTGTGGTGTGCGCACACCGGCAACAACGTCTTCTCCCTGAGCATTAATTAGATACTCACCATTGAACAGGTTTTCACCTGTAGCAGCATCTCTCGAGAAGCAAACACCTGTAGCCGATGTATTACCCATATTACCAAATACCATGGCTTGAACATTGACAGCAGTACCCCACTCTGCAGGTATACCTTCCATCTTACGGTACAAGATAGCACGCTCATTCATCCATGAATCAAATACAGCCATAACGGCACCCCAAAGCTGATCAACAGCAGAAGTTGGGAAGTCGCATCCTGTTTGAGCCTTCACAGCAGCCTTAAATCTCTTAACAAGATCCTTTAGGTTATCTACTGAAAGTTCGTTGTCCAGTCTAACGCCGGCCTCTTGTTTTACCTTTTCAATAATTGCTTCAAATGGGTCAATATCCTCTTTATTGACAGGCTTCATACCAAGGACTACATCTCCGTACATCTGTACAAAACGTCTGTATGAATCCCATACAAATCTGTCATTTCCGGTTTTTCTGATCAAACCTTCTACTACTTCATCGTTTAGACCAAGGTTTAGGATTGTATCCATCATACCCGGCATTGATGCTCTTGCACCCGAACGAACTGATACTAATAGAGGGTTCTCTACATCACCAAATTTGGCATTTACAAGTGTTTCAATATTCTTGATTGCCGCTTCTACATCTTCTTTAAGAAGTTCTACGACGCGATCACGTCCCAGATCAAAATATTCTTGACAAACCTCAGTTGTAATTGTAAATCCCGGGGGAACTGGGACTCCAATGAGATTCATTTCTGCAAGGTTTGCTCCCTTGCCACCAAGCAGATTTCTCATATCTGCCTTACCTTCAGCCTTACCATTACCAAAGGTGTAGACTCTTTTCTTATCCATCTAAGTCTATTTTATCGTTAATACTATATGTGATATTCTAATCAGTTAATTAAAATTTAGGTCGCAAAGTTAATAATAACCCATTAAAGTTGGACTCTACAAGTCATGCAAATAGCCACTATTATTCAAAAATATTCCACAAAAAAGTCTCATTCCATTATTTTGTCCAATAAAGGAGGCTCCAATCATTCAATTTATTCTTTTCGCTTGGCATCGCCTTTTGAAGCCCTTTTTTGCTTTGTAGAATAGAATCGGCAAACATCTTTTATACCACACTCTTCACACTTAGGCTTTCTTGCCAAACAAACATACCTACCATGCAAGATTAGCCAATGATGAGCTTTCGGAATCAGGTTGTCGGGAATATGCTTGGTCAATTCGATTTCAACCTGCAAAGGAGTCTTAGCTCTGTAAGTAAGCCCAATACGGTTAGACACTCTAAATACATGCGTATCCACCGCCATTGTTGGTTGATTAAAAATAACCGAGCAAATAACATTGGCTGTTTTTCTTCCCACTCCCGGCAAAGTCATTAGTTCTTCTCTTGTGGAAGGCACTTCACCCGAATAGTCTTCAACAAGTTTCTTCGCCAAGTTTACAAGATGCTTTGACTTATTGTTGGGATAACTGATTGACTTGATAATTTCGAATACCTCTTGCGGCGTTGCCTTTGCAAGGTCTTGCGGATGAGGATAGGTCAAAAAAAACTCCGGAGTCACCATATTAACCCTCTTATCTGTGCATTGTGCAGACAATACAACAGCCAAGAGTAGCTCATAGGGTGAACCATAGTTTAACTCTGTTTCTGCAACCGGCATCGCTTCAGAAAAATAATCGATGACCGCTTTATATCTATCCTGTTTCGTCAAAATTATACTCTAAATATTGGTACCCTTATCAATCCTGATTTATCTTGATACCTAAGTTATAAATGCTGGATGGGATCTGACAATTGTCATTTCTACCACACAACTATGCGCAAAGGTAATGAAAATGATATGTTTATAAAAAAGTAATGGAAGCCTTATCCACTAACAACCAATTGAATTGATCAATCTTTTTCGGAATAATTATAAACAAACATATCATTTACAGCCAGTTGTTAGCATTTTGCTCCCATTATTGCATAAAAAGGGCCGTGTCATTTAATACAGACACAGCCCTAATATTCTAATGCTTCAAATCAGTGAACCTCTTTGAATTGCTCAAGGAACCTCACATCATTATTACTAAAGAGTCTCAAATCATCTACATTATATTTCAGGTTAGCAATACGTTCAACCCCCATACCTATGGCATATCCCGAATATTCATTTGAGTCAATACCACAACTTTCGAGGACTGCCGGGTCGACCATACCACAACCCAATATCTCTACCCATCCACTGCCTTTACACAAAGTACACCCCTTGCCATGGCAGAGACAGCAACTAATATCCATTTCTGCTGAAGGTTCTGTAAATGGGAAATAGGATGGCCTCAATCTAATATCGGTCTCTTCACCGAACATCTCTTTTGCAAAATGCAACAATACTTGCCTCAAATCTGCAAAACTCACATTCTTATCGATGTAAAGAAGCTCAACTTGATGGAAGAAGCAATGTGCTCTTGCAGAAACAGCCTCATTGCGATATACTCGTCCGGGACAAATAATTCGAATGGGAGGTTGCTGCTTTTCCATCACTCTTGCCTGAACTGAAGATGTATGTGTACGAAGTAGCACATCAGGTTTATGAGCAATGAAGAAAGTATCCTGCATATCTCTTGCCGGATGATCCTGTGCAAAGTTAAGAGCAGAAAACACATGCCAATCATCCTCTATTTCAGGACCTTCTGCTATAGTAAAGCCCAATCTTCCAAAGATATCACACACTTCCTGCTTAATCAAAGTAATTGGATGCCTACTTCCAAGCACTGCCGGATAAGCTGTACGGGTTAGGTCTAATTGTCTTTCATCCTTACCGGATGCATTCACCCTTTCTTTGATGCTTGTAATAATCTCAGAAGCTCTATTTTTTAGCAAGTTAAGGCTCTTTCCAATATCCTTTTTCTCTTCATTTGGAACCCCTTTGAATTCATTAAACAAAGATGATATTTCACCTTTCTTGCTCAAGTATTTTATACGTAGTTCTTCAACTTCCTGCTGAGTAGAGGCCTTTAGGTTTTCTATCTCACCCTGCAGTTTTTTGATTTTATCTATTAGCATTACCTATTCTATTAACTTTGAATACAAATTCTCGCTCAAAAGCTCTACAAAGGTACTCATTTGCATTAAGAAGTTAAAGCATTAGCGCTCTTAAACTCTTCGGAAGATAAAATTTCTTTGTATTCGGTTCATAAATGGTCACCGAAGGTATTTGTTTTTTCTTGCCATTGATGGTTACATAATCCACGTATGCCTCTACTGTCATTGTCTTCTTCCCATTTTTTATCACCAATGTAGGAGCATATTGCTGCAGATTTTCTTTTACAAAGTCATATTTAGCCAACTTCTTATAATCTTTCTTGGCTGGTACTTCTATTATCTTCATTCCTTTGAATACCTCATTTTGAGGAGAGAATATCTCATCTGTAAGACTGTCATAAGGAGCTCTTTTGCCCCATAATCTTGCAAGGTAATCTGCCAAATCAACATTGATTGTCATACCTCTCGGGACTGCATTCTCAGGATGGTAGGCGAATAAGATTACATCCTCTCCTGTATGGCCATGAGTAGTAAAACCAACGGGACTATGCTTAGTCAAAAGTTTGCAACAATAATCATATACAGTTTTAGAAGCAAAAGGATTTCCATCAATCAGTTTCCTTTGATCTTTTGTAATAGGGCTAAAGACATAATCTTCGGTATTAAGCAGAGCATCTCTCTCTTGATTGGTAAGTTTGATTCCGCTCAAATCCATCATTAAGCTGTCAAGCTGTGCATATGGAGTATTATTAATTGCAGTCGAAAGACCTTCCGCTGTCTTTTTGTGTCTGACAAAAGCTTCAAAAAACTGTTTCTTATTCATGTTTTGGGGATGATTGTAGCCATCCTCTTTAGCAAGGCTAATACCACTATTGCCATGATCAGACAAGATAACAACGGCCGTATGTCCATCTTTCTTCGCAAAATCTAAGGCCACCTTACAAGCCTTATCAAAAGCCAGCAGTTCACTTACAATTCCCACCGGATCGTTGGCATGGGCTGCCCAGTCAACTTTTGAACCCTCTACCATAAGGAAAAAGCCTGTGCTTTTCTTATCATCAAGTTTATCTATAGCAATCTTTGTCATTTCTGAGATGGAGGGAATCTTCGTTGTATCTCTGTCCATATCATTTGGTAGAGACTGCTTTCCAAAAAGAGCCCAAAGATTAGACTTTTTGCTTTTCCTAAGGGCTTGCAAATCGTCCAAAACCACATCATAACCCTTAGCCTCAAGTCTTGCTTTTTCAGCCTTTGGCATAAGCGAAGAACCTCCACCCATGACAACATTCATGTTTTGATGTAGCATTTGAGGCACGATGATATCATATCGCTTACGGCTGGCGCTATGAGAAGAGCAGTCAGCCGGTGTAGCATGAGGGAACTCACATGTCACGACAAGTCCTGTTCGTTTGCCAAGTTTTATCTTACCCATCTCAAGCAATGTTGCCACCGGTGTATATGCTCTTTGGGGATCCATAGGGATTACATCCTGATCACCTGCCGAAACGGGATAAGTAGATACATAGCCGGCCTGTGATGGATAACCCGTCATATAGCATGAAGTCGTCGGAGCACTATCCCCCACCGGAGAATCAGAACAATAAGTCAAAACTGTACCACACAAATAGGGGTCAATATTAAGATACTTTTGATCTTCGTTAAGGTAACGTTGATACCACCTTGCAACCGAATATGATGCTAAAGAACACCCATCTGGAATCATCAGGATAATATTTCTTACTTGAGGAATCGAGTCAGGCACTTCAGCCCTTAAAAAAGAGCCACTCATCAATAGGGCAGCTGCACAGAGTAGCGAAATAAATCTTCTTTTCATTTTCAATATAACTTTAATAACAACTTCTTTTACTCTATTCTAAACCATCATTCTTAATACAAGACTCTGGTAGAAGCCATTCAATATGGCAAAGATACAACGATAATTTTTTAATCGATGGTTAAGCCAAGTAGTCCCAATGTTAGCGAAAGACTAAGAAATCGATTGATGTTATGTGAAAGACAAATGTGTCGCACATTAGGCATGCACGCAAATAAAAAGGGGTACCCATATCCGGATACCCCATATTACTCTGAATTTGTAAAACAGATTAAGCTTCTTTTTCTGCAGCTTCTTCTTTGGGAGCCTCTGCCGCTTCTGCCTCTGCTTTAGCAGCTGCCTCTGCTTCTGCCTTAGCCTTTGCTTCTGCAGCTTTCTTTTCTTCCAAAGCCTTCTTCATATCTTCGCTGAACTTCTTTTCAGCTTCAAGAGCAGCCTTTTCAGCCTCTTCAGTCTTTTTTACTTCATCAGCTTTTACTTTGCTAAGAAGATCTTTCTTTCCTTGGATGAAAGCTTCGAAACGACGTTGAGCTTCTTCTTCATTGAATGCGCCCTTCTTCACACCGCCTCTAAGGTGCTTCATTAGCAACACGCCTTCTCTTGAAAGGATGTGACGTGCAGTATCTGTTGGCTCAGCGCCAGTTTCTAACCAATACAGAGCACGGTCGAAATTGATATCTACTGTAGCAGGATTAGTGTTCGGATTATAAGAACCTATCCTTTCAATAAACTTTCCATCTCGTGGAGCCCTGCTGTCTGCGATCACGATCTTGTAAAAGGGATAACCCTTACGACCATGACGTTGCAATCTGATTTTAGTTGCCATACTTTAGTTGTATTGTTTAGTTATTCTTTTTAATGCTATTCACTTGAACAGCGGTGCAAAGGTAATAATAATTCTTAATATTGAATACAAAGCCACTTTGATTTTATCGGAATAATGCGTGGAAAAAAGGCTACCTACATATAGTCTTATCATAATAGATATTCTAACTGCCCCACCCTATTTTACAAGAAGTATAACTTTTTTGATCCATTAATGGATTGTTTAGACAGAAGAAACAGTCGCATAGCACTACATTACTTATCTAACAATTTATTATTCAATAAAAAGCATCGTTATATATTAACAGCTCTAAGCATCTATATGGCAAGAAAACATCACTAAAAGGGGCTGCGCCATAATTACATTGGCTCCAAATCATCTATCATTTGTAAAAGAACAATCGCTATCAAAGAGCTAAAAACTCAATGATAGCGATTGCTTTTAGTTGGTAAAAGGACTATGCCTATCGATTAGAAAGGAACTTTTCACAATTCAATATTTATGACGCAGTCCCTTTGATAAAATTTCAAGAAATCTTATCTCCGTTAAAGTTATAATGCAAATTTAATTGCTTGGCTGTTTGAAGTCACAACATACACACCTTTATCCCCTATTTTATTAGGCATTAAAGACACACCATGGTTATCAGCAAAAGCCTGCATAATAAGTTCCCCGTGTACATTATAGACAGAGACCATACTAAAAGGATCCGCATTTTCTACTCGTAAAACTTCTGCATCAGGATAAACTTTCAATGCCTTATTTCCAGATACTTCACTTATTGATGATTCTTTATCAAGTCCAAGGAAAGGCTTACTATTCTTATTATTAAAGTCGAATACAAGCCAATTTTTTGCAAAAGCCCGCTTGACATCATCAGAATAAACTTGATTATGCTCAAGATCGGGTTTTGACATATCAACTATAAAAAGTTTTCCTGCGCTCTTTTCATCCATTCCAAACGGAGATCTGTCAAATAGTGAAGCGATAAGATTTCCTACAGCTTCTTTGGATAATCTATTTCGATAGCAAGTTACAAAATGAATCACCTTATTATTGGAAAGGTCTAAATTCTCCAAACCATTTTCTGCTACTTCTAAGGTGATAAGATTTGAGCAATGAGACAAGTCAAAGTTTGTTATCTTCGTGCGATTGGCATAAAGATACATAAGGCTGTCACATTTGGATAAATCAATATCACTTATAGATGTTCGAGCTATATCGAGTTTTGCCAATCTCGTCATATTAGTAATATCAATAGCTTTCAAATCAGGATTGCCATCACAAGCTAAGTTCCCCAACACAGTCTCCTTGCTTACATCAAGAGTTTTAATATTGTTTGTACTCACTGCAAGCTGGTCCATACGGGGCTGGTTCAACTCAATTGAATTGACCTTTCCATAGGTAAGATTAAGTGCCAAGATATCCCCCTTAATAGTTATATCCTGATTCTCAATCACAAGATAAGGCAAACCATCTTCCTCTGTCATATGAGCTCCTTCGAAAGACAAAGTAGAGCCTTCAACGGGAATCACTTGGGCAAACATCTTTGTACCAACCGGTGTACTTGTGTTAAACTTTACATAAGATTGAGCAGCATCTTGGGCCAAAGATGAAAAAGCCGTAAAAGCTGCAGCTAAAGACAGCAGCATCAATCTGGTAGTTAATTGTTTCATTTCTCTGTAGTTTTTATAATTATTTAATTCAATTAGTTCTATGAATAAAATCCAACCAAGTAATCTGGATATTTCTTATATGATAGTGCATCACAACTAATTACGATAATTTTGTTATCAATAATCTAACAATACAAAACGAAATACCCATTATAAGTAGTTACCAAACCAACATTTAACTAATACTTATACAAGAATTATTTGGATATGAATTAGAGATCATCATGGAGCTAATAAAATCTGTATCAATCATATTCAGCAAATAAAGCTCCAAAAATTCTAAACACATCCAAAAATTCAAACTTATAATTCTTTTATTTTCTTTGTAATAAGTTCAGTTAGCTTCTAAATCAAATCCAATAAGCATTGGATCATCAATTACCAGTGTCCAAATGTACAATACATTTATAAATAAGGCAAGGGAACATCAAAAAAGAGTCTCTTTTAATTAAAATTCACTACAATAATATTTACAACTTTTCAAACAATGTATTATAAATACTTTTTAATATCTAATCTCAATAGAATTAATCTGTTATAATGTTATCTGATTGAATTGACACAAAGATTTCAAGAAACAAGAAAACTTCAATTATAATCTCCTATTTATATATCTGTTTCTCTTGGTAAGACAAATTCATGAACTCAAAATGTCTACCTTTGAAGAAAGTTAACTATCGAAATTATGATCAAATATAGAGTTTTAAGCATTTTGATTGTAGCTCTTGCCATCTTTGGCAATAAGAGCAATAGCCAAGAGATACATCCCGCAGGGCTACAGGTGTTTATAGGAGGGACGGCAGATATTCGTCCTATCCCCTATTACTATATGAATACAACGGAAAGATTGGTTATTTCTTTTGACCTTCTTAATTATAATAATGACAATATATACTACAATGTTTATCGTCAGCAAGCCTATGGAGAGGCTCCTCTTCAGCAGATCCAGTACCTTAAGAATCCACAGATTGTAGAAATTAACAATGGAGCTTCCTCTATGAGTACAAGGACTCCTTACGTCCATTACGAAATTGCAATCCCTAATGCTCAAGTTCAGCCCATTCTCAGTGGTGACTATGTAGTGGAATTTTATAAAGATCGTTATCAATCCCAAGGTGAAGGCTTTATGACCATACCTTTTACCATTGTAGAATCTCAAACTACGGTAGATATTCATTTTCCCTTTTATGCTGTAGGCGTAGACTCGGACAAATATCAACAAGTCAATATTTCAGTCAGTGGACAATCTGATTATATCAACAATCCTCTCAATAACAATATCAGCATAAGAGTTTGGCAAAATTATGCTCAAAGAGGGATTAATTTGACTCAGCCAAGCCAAATCCTTAACAATAAGGTTGTGTTCTCAGATGATAAGGGGGCCCAATTTCCGGGAGGAAATGAATATTTTCACTTTGATCTTCTTTATCCCGAAGGTGGCGGGAACATAGGTGTAGACAGCATCCGAATCTATCCCAACTACTACAAAGCTTTTCTTCCTATATCGCATACGAGACTGGATAAGCCATACCTTTTTGAGCAAGACATGGATGGTCTATATCGAATACATACGGCATCATTCACTTCGCAAAGCATTCATACAGATGGAGAATATGAATTGGTAAAATTCAGCCTCAACTGCAATGACATTCCGGACTTCAACCCACAAAAACACCATATTTATCTCATTGGTGAAGCCTTTTCTCCTTGGGGAAAAGAGATGCAGTATGACCCGAAGAGTGGGCTAATGACATATCTTATGATGATTAAACAAGGTTATCTTGATTATGCATTTGTCCTTAGGGACGACAATTATAAAGAGATCAATCTTGGAGGAGATCACAGACAGACCACAAATACATACACCGCACTGGTTTATGTCAATAACCCGATGGATCTCTCATATAAAGCCATCGGTGCTGCTACCCTAAGAAGAACCATGAAAAACAGCACCGAATTTGGAGGTAACAATTGAAGTGTGACAAAATCTTCTCAGCTTGCACACCGCCATCTTTGAAATGAATATGATTTGAAGATATTTTGAGGCCAACCATTAAGCCTCAAGATAAACATGAAGCTACAATAAAAGTAAAGTGTATCAAAAGCAAGCTGACAACATTACACAACTCTGTATCAAGATTCACCTCATTGCTACTCAAAATGAAGCAAAATCTAATCACCTACCCCATATCAAAAAACCTAACAGCAGATAAGCTATAAATCCGACAAGACTAATCCACAGTGCTACCATCGAGTTGTGGTGACGATCCTTATCAAAAACAACATAATAAATAGGACCAACAAATGGGATAAAGAAACAAACCAACATGATAAGAGTTGACAAAGGAAGGGCCTCGCTTTCAAGATCACTATCATCATCATTTCGATTTGCAGCAACTTCTATTTTCTGATTGTGCTCATCATGAAGGGGTAATTCCTCCTTGACTTCTTCAAACTTATACCTCTTGCAAATTACACTCTTGGATTCATTATAAAAGCTTTCCAACTCTCTTTTGGCAACAAGCTCTACAAGTTTTTTTACCTGATCTTTTGGTTTAAGATCAGAAAGATCTTCCAGATGTCCCGACTGACTCAAGATCTTTTTGTTTTCTGACAAGAAACTATATACTTCGGTTTCATTATCCGTATAACAAGCTCCATAGAGTTTTTCTAACTGAGAAAATACAAACGAGCAAACCTTGTGTTCCGCAAGACCAATTTGTCGGGCTCCGAAATCTATAGGCATCGTTATAAGTGTTTTCCCGTCAATACAAAGGATATCACATACATCCTCATCTTTGAAATTTTCCAAACACTCGTCTAAAGTGACATCTTTGAGGTAGCTCAACTTACGATTAAGCAGACTCTCGATTTCACTTAGGCCGGTAAGATCCTTATCTATTATTACGCCCGAAATATCTAATCCCATCTGATAAAAATTTTCCTTTTGAATAACACTTGAAAGTCAAACAACTATAGTTTTGACCAAAACCCATCTTATGACAAACATCTTAACCTTTCATCTCAGTACAAAGATTCCAAATTAGGAGTGTAATGAATAATCAATCAACAGGTTATCGCTTCCCTTTCTTATAAAGCTAAGATGAATTGATTTCGCTATTTGAACAAGTCCGAAAAGCTCAAATCAAGAGCCAATTCACTCGATTTATCAAAAAAATCGAGTCAACTTCCAACAAGCACAAATTTAATTAAATAAAAGTTTACCACAAAGGTACACACAGGGCAACCGCATCAAAATAGGCTTATCTTTGGGTTATGGATATACAAGATTATTTTTCTAATGTAGAAGATCCACGTGTAGTGGGTCGTTGCAAGCATAAGTTAAGCGATATTCTAGTTATAGC
>NZ_JBHSGO010000193.1:0-18725 GCF_042654485.1 Falsiporphyromonas endometrii
ATCCTTCCTCCAACATATGCATGTAACGGAGACGATCATAATAACTATGCTTTCGTCTTTTCTTTTTGTTTGATTCCATAAATAAACCCCAAAAGTTTTGAGTCTAACTTTTGGGGTTCATATCAAAATCTCTTAGTACACCCTTTTTGGTGGATATAACTTAAGTAGATATAAACAAAAAAGGAGCTCTCCGAAGAGAACTCCTTTTATCATCCGTGCGGATGGGGGGACTCGAACCCCCACGACTCACGTCACTAGATCCTAAGTCTAGCGCGGCTACCAATTACGCCACATCCGCGTGGTAACTCAACCGTGTTGGTTTCTTTAACCGCTTGCAAAGGTAGCTAATATTTTGAATCTACAAATAGTTTGGGCAAATTTTTTTGAGAAAGTATCTCCTTAAGAACTCTGGAAAATCCTTGTTAATGGTCTGGTTTATTCTGCAAGGTGTTGATTATGAGTTGTAAATACTCTCTATTGATACCTTATTAAAGAGCAGAATATTTTGTGATATATCCTAACAAAAAGCTGTGCAGATAGCCTTTGTTAGGATTTGAAATAGAATTTGGATCCGTCTGGATTGATGGAACACTGTATGTAGATGCAATTTTTCTTGAAGAATTTATTTGGACTTTATTGAATTCAACAAGTTCAAAATGACTTCATAGTAGTATTGTATCGACTATTTTGTTACATTTGCATTCGATTCTGATGATGCCTCTGTAGTTCAACGGATAGAATAGAAGTTTCCTAAACTTTAGATAGGGGTTCGATTCCCCTCGGAGGTACCAATTGTGGCCGGGGATTTAATACACTCTCATTTGTTTTTCTCGTTAATCATTTCCTCTCTTATATTTTCCACCCCTTTTGTATAGGTCTTTTTAGTATTTTTGAATCCGAATATTAAGAAGTTTAGACCTTGTGAACTATATATTCCATTTCATCAATTTAAATTGTTTATTAGAATGAGAAAGACGTTATTGATTCTTCCATTACTTTTATTTCTATTGACAACAGCTGTTGGTCAGGTGTTTCAAGCTGCCAATAACCCTACGACAATGATTAGGAGTTTGTCTGTACCACCCAAAGATGGTCTCTGCTATGCGGATAGAAATGCTGATTACACAAGATTCGGATCCGGTGTTGGAACCGGTGTAGTAGATCAGCTGATAGCTGTTATCAGAGTACCACCACTAAGTTCGGTCCATACCCTCTCATGGATAGGATTTTGTTCCCTCAAAGAGGATCCGGAAGGTTATTTAGTTGTATTGGACAATGAAAAAGCCATATCATATCTTCAAAAAGTACATATTAAGTCCGGCTGGAATAGATTCCAACTTGATCATCCGGTATCATTGGAAGCTAACAATTGCGTTGGTTATATTGTGAAGTCATCTCTTGAAGTACGCAATCCGGTGGCATTTGACCAGAGTGTTACTTTGCCTCCAGCCAATTACATGGGTATTGTAAGTTTAGAAAAGTTGAATGTTGGCTATAAACCTATGTTGGAGAATATTGCAATAAATGAATTGGGAAGTTTAATGTGTGCAGCCGGAATAGAAGGTCCGGATGTGAGGAGTATCGCTGCTATTTCTAAGATTGAAGGAGAGCACAATTTGGCACCCGGAAATACAACATCATTAAAAATTAAAGTGAGGAATATAGGTACAGATATAATAACATCTTTGCAGATTCATGCTGTAGATAAGGATGGAGCTGTTAGAAATTATGATCTAACTTGTAATATTCCTGTGGGAGAAGAGCGTAGCGTACCTTTGAACTTTGCTGCTCCATCTTTTGGGGTGGATACATATGTTAGTTTTAGTGTCTCAAAAGTGAATGGCATGCCAAATCCCTTATCAGATCCATCTGTAAAATATTTCTATAACATAATAAAGGATGGGAATGTATTACCTGTTAAGGATGTGTTGATAGAGGCATTTATGACGGAGGCGGGATTGTATGGAGCTACGAGACGCCCAATTTTAGATCATGCAGTAGAACGACTTAACAAAGATGGTTTTCAAACCAATCTTATTGTTCATCATGCCGGATATCAAAAAGATTTTCTGACAGTACCAGAGTCTAATATAGTGGCTCATTATCTGTTTAATGCTGAAGGATTTGTTCCTGCTATTGTCCTTAATAGATTGACTTTGGGAATTAATAATGCAGGATTCCCTTCAGAACCTTTCTCTATGGGGGATAATCTTTACGAATATCTTAAGGATATTTTATGTCGAGAGATACAATATGGAGAGGTTCGGTCAATTCTTTTCAATAATAACCTTATTACAATATCTGGATCTCTCACAAAAGCATTTAAGGGGGATCGTATTTATCTTCATGCGGTGGCTACAGAAGATGGTATCCAGCCTCAGAAGCAAAGAAATGTAACGGAAGGATTTGTTCATAATAATGCTATTCGTAAGTATTTAACCTCTCCTTATGGAGATGAGGTGATGGTCTCAAAAGATGGAACATTTACTTATACCATCGATTGTGGTGATTTTCCTATTGATGCAAATAGAGACAAAATGAAGGTTGTCATTTTTGCATCTAATCTGGTAATGTTGCACATTGATGATGTGTTCAGACACCGTATTCTGTTTTCCAAAGCAACTCAATTGGGCCATAATATCACATCGTCTGATGTAGTTGAAGAATTGGAGCCAAAGATTACAGTAGATGAAAATCGAACTCTGAGAGTAGAAGGAGATTATTCGCAAGTGTTTGTCTTTGATCTTAATGGAAGAGTCGTTGCCGACAGAAGTGGGTCTGTACTTTCCAAAGGTGAATATCTGATTAAGATTATCAGTCGCGGGAAGGAATACATCAAAAAATTGTCTTTGATTTAACTTATATTTTCTATTTGAATGAGGTAGTATTGTTGGAATTGCTTTGATCTGTTTTGAAATACAATCGAGGAGGATTGAGAGCAATGACAACAGCTTATGATTATGATGACAATAGAGCGCATCAAGTGAACTTCTATTATCAAATATGTAATCTTACCCCTCAAATGGTCTAAAGACATTTTTGATTAATGAAAAGAACTTCTTAAAAGCTTCTTTTTATTTGTAAGTTTAAAAATAATAAGATAAATTAGTGGTGTAAAACAATTCAAACATTGTACAACTCATAAACAACAATTAACTATGTCAGTAACCATCTCATTTAACGAACTAAGAAGGATCAAAGACAGTTTGCCTCACGGTTCGATGGATAGAATCGCAGAGGAGTTAAATCTTAGATCAGACACCGTTAGAAATTATTTCGGAGCTCAAAACTATGAAGACGGCCGCAGTTGTGGCATACATATTGAGCCGGGACCTGACGGAGGTGTGGTAGAAATAGATGATATAACTATTTTGAATAAGGCAAAAGCTATCTTGGGCGAAGAGCCAATAGCCTAACCTGAAAGGAACTTATGAAAAGATGGCTGTATTTATGCCATCAAGACTTTTATTAAGGCAGATTTCTTTCTTGAAAAGATAAGGGAATCTGCCTTTTTAATAATAAATGGAATGCTTTTATTCTTAAAGGACTGAATAATGAAAGAAGACAATGACAAATTAGTCACATTGGCTATACATACATTCGAAAAGGCTCAAATACTGAAGACGATGCTTGAAAGTGAAGGTGTAGAGGTCGTCCTTAATAATGTGAATCAAATACAACCGGTTGTATCTGCAGGAGTTGGAGTCAGAATAAAAGAGGTTGATCTGACAAAGGCCCTTAGAATATTGGAAGATAATAAATGGGGAATAAATGAAGATCATGACGATGAGCAAAATGAGTCTGATTATGTTTTAGTCCCTGTTGACTTTAGCGAGTATAGCATGAAGGTGTGTGAATTGGGATTTACTTTCGCCTCAAGAAGAAATCTTAGCGTGACTATCATGCATGTTCAAGGATTGCCATTTTATCCGACCCCTCTCTCTATTGGTGATGCTACTTCATTTCAAGTGGCAGCAGAATACTCTGTAAAAGAGGAGTATGAGAGGGCTATGTCGCAGATGACAGAGTTGAAAAATAAGCTTCATGAAAGAATGAGCAAAGGTGAGCTTCCGGAGGTTCAGTTTACTACTATTATCAGAGATGGAGCTCCTGAGGATGCAATTTTGTCATTCAGCAAACGTCATCCGCCCGTGATAATCGTAATGGGAACACGTGGTAAATCCAAAAAAGATTCGGATTTGATAGGAAGCGTCGCGGCTGAAGTGATTGATTCGAGCAAAGTTCCGGTATTGGTTATTCCGGAGGAGGTGCCATTTAATGATTTGAGACAGGCTAAAGAGGTTGCAGTGGCAACAAGTTTTGACCAGCGAGACTTGATCTTGTTCGATAGCTATATCAAACTTTGTGGAGACCATCTGGATCCCCATATGCATATTTTTAATATCTCCACTTACTCTCCGGAGTGGAATGATGTACAGCTAAAAGCAATTCACGAATATTACAGACAACACTATCCCAATAGGAATATTACTTACAATGCGCTGGATCAAGGAGATTTCTCTTTGGCATTGGAGAAGTTTATACGACAAGAAAATATTGAGATGATTGTTGTCAATACCTATAAACGCAACATCTTTGCCAAATTCTTTAATCCAAGTATGGCAAGAAGAATGTTGTTTCATGCCGGAACCCCTTTACTGGTGATGCATGGAAAGAATTCTTGATATTGAGAATATATTTTCTTAGGACATATTCAAGAGAAGGGTATGCACTAATACATCGGGTGCATACCCTTCTTCTTTTTTGTCTAAAAACTCATTCTATTGTACATTTGTAGTCTTAGAGGCTGTTTATATTTTTATTGTAGGATAAATATAGAGTTCGGAACTCAGTCTTCACGGATTGTCAGAAACTTTTTGTGACTGCTTTAAAACCGAATGTATTGCTTGTAACTTATTATTATAAGAAGCTTTAAAATGACAGGAGGTAGTTTTTTGTACAATCAAGAATTTAATTCAAAAACGGCTTCATGAAGGAGTGAGCAACACAGGTCACTGATTAATAAGAAGTAAATAATAAATTATAATACTATGTGTGGAATCGTTGGATATATAGGAAGCAAAGATGCTTATCCGTTGCTGATAAACGGACTTAAGAGACTTGAATACAGAGGTTATGATAGTGCCGGGATTGCACTGCATTCGGAAAGCCACGAGTTGAATGTTTATAAAAGTAAAGGTAAAGTCTCTGCTTTGGAAGATTCTGTTGCGGACAAAGATATTTCGGGACATATCGGTATTGCTCATACGAGATGGGCTACCCATGGTGAGCCATCCAATCTCAATGCGCATCCTCATTATTCTCAGACAGAGCACTTGGCTCTTGTACATAATGGAATTATAGAGAACTATCGAGAGCTAAAAGATGGTCTTCTTCAAAAAGGGTATACATTGAGAAGTGATACAGATACTGAGGTTCTTGTGCAACTTATCGATTATATCCAAACTACATACAAGCTCAGAACTTTTGAAGCTACACAGGTAGCCCTTAAGCAGGTTATTGGTGCTTATGCCATTGCTATTCTCAGCAAGGATGAGCCGGATCGTATCATTGCTGCTCGAAAGAGTAGTCCTATGGTAATTGGAGTTGGTGATAATGAATTTTACATAGCCTCTGATGCTTCTCCAATAGTAGAGTATACCGATAAGGTTATCTATCCGGATGACAATGAGGTAATCGAATTGGTTGTAGGACAGGACATTCGTATTGAGAATCTCAACAAGGAAGAGATTAAGCACGAGTTGCAAAAGATAACTCTTGATATAGGAATGATCGAAAAGGGTGGTTATCCTCACTTTATGATTAAAGAAATTTTTGATCAACCCCGTGTCTTGAGAGATTGTATGCGAGGTCGTGTGAATAAGGAGGTTAAGGAGATCTTGTTGTCTGCTGTTATTGATCATAAGGATAAGTTGTTGAATGCCAAAAGATTTATCCTGACGGCTTGTGGTACTTCATGGCATGCAGCCTTGATTGGAAAACAGATGCTCGAGTCAATAGCCAAGATCCCGGTAGAAGTGGAATATGCTTCTGAGTTTAGGTATCGAGATCCGGTCATTACTGATCAGGATGTTGTATTTGCTATATCGCAGTCTGGAGAAACTGCTGATACATTAGCTGCCATAGAATTGGCCAAAAGTCGTGGTGCATATATCTATGGTATTTGCAATGCCATTGGTTCGTCTATTTCCAGAGCTTCTGATACAGGAACATATATTCATGTCGGACCGGAGATTGGAGTTGCTTCAACAAAGGCATTCACCGGACAGGTGGCTGTATTGGCAATGCTGACCCTTTGCTTGGCCAAAGAGAAGGGTACGATTACCGATGAGCGATACAAGTACCTTGTCGATCAGCTTGCAAGCGTGCCTGACATGATCGAGAAAATCCTTAAAACCTCCGGAGGTATAGAGAAGATTGCCCCTACATTTACTTATGCTCGCAATTTTATTTACCTGGGAAGAGGGTTCAATTATCCGGTAGCCTTAGAGGGAGCCCTCAAGCTAAAGGAGATTTCTTACATCCATGCAGAAGGTTACCCTGCGGCTGAGATGAAGCATGGACCGATTGCTTTGGTAGATGAAGAGATGCCTGTTGTGTTTATTGCTCCTCACAATTCATTGTATGAAAAGGTCCTTAGTAATATTCAAGAGGTTAAGGCTCGTAAGGGACGCATCTTATCAATAGTGAGTGACGGTGATAAGGATGTTACCGCTTTCTCAGATTATATTATAGAGGTACCTCATGTAGATCCTATTTTTGAACCTCTTCTTACTGTTGTACCTTTGCAACTCATTTCTTACTACATCGCTGTTGCTAAAGGTAGGGAGGTAGATCAGCCAAGAAATTTGGCAAAAAGTGTAACGGTTGAATAAGAAGAATGAATCAAAAGATATATCGGGAGCTCTCGACCTTTGCGTCGGGGGCTTCTTTGCTAATTAGATACCCGCAAGAAGATAAGGTGCGGTATTATCATGACAGTCATTTTGTCCTTTTAGATAAAATAGAGGACCTAAAGTTTCAAAGAGGATTTGTTTTTGCTCCCTTTGATTTAGCTTCAGGCTTGCCTATTCTGCATCTTCCTGAAAATAAATGTGTTGAGTTAAGTCTTGATAAAATTGAGATAGACCCTATTGATCTTGATAATAGACAGTTTCCCATTACAGACCTCTATAGAAGAGAGTTTGCAACTTTCAATCATGCTGTAGCTTCCGGAGAGTTTCATAAACTGGTGCTTGCCAGAGAGGCTAAGGTTGGTTTGAATATGACGGACGATCAATATCCACAATTGTTTTTTTCTTTAGTCTCCTTGATGCCGTCGGCCTGTGTGTATATGTTGCATATACCAACAAAAGGAATTTGGATTGGAGCTTCCCCGGAAATCTTGTTGCATTCTTTTGAGAGTGGTGCTGAAACAATGGCCCTGGCCGGAAGTGTGTCCAATCTGAATAACAAAAGTCCGGAGTCTTTTGGTTCAAAGAATTTGCATGAGCATGAAGTGGTGGTGAATTATATCGAGGATGTTCTAAAATGTTTGGATATTCCTTATCACACAAAGCCAATCGAAACAGTACCGGCAGGTAAGGTATGTCATCTGAGAACTCCATTCAGCATTGATGAGCCATTGTCTTTGGAGATGATGGCAAGGGTGGTGGCAAGGCTTCATCCAACGCCTGCAGTTGCGGGGCTTCCCAAGGAGAATGCTATGCGTTTTATCATTGATAATGAGTCTCTCCAAAGAGATTATTATGCCGGCTTTTTTGGTCTGTGGAATGTAGACAATCAGACCTCTCTTTATGTTAATCTGCGTTGTGCAAATATTCAATATTCGTCCAATGATGCTAACTTAGTGGGACGAATCTTTGCCGGTGGAGGGATTATGCCTTCAAGCCAATGCGAAGAAGAATGGCAAGAAACAGTATTGAAGCAAAGTGTGATCAGGCAAGTGCTGAAGCCTTATTTGAATGAATAACAATACTTTATGGACTATTCAAAATAAGTATAAATAGTTTCTAAAGAGTATTGTGAATACAACTTCTGCTTTTCTGATGCCATTTGAGCCAACTTTATATTATTACAGTTTATATGATCTCTACAAAAGAAAATGTCAGACAGTTGGTAGCCTTAATGAAACAGCATGGTATACAAAATGTTGTTTTATGCCCCGGCTCAAGAAATGTACCAATCACACAAACAATCCTCGGTGATGATTATTTCAATGCCTATTCAATAGTCGATGAGCGATCTGCAGCATTTGTTGCATTAGGAATGATCGATGAGACCGGTAAGCCGGCAGCAGTTTGCTGTAGCTCCGGTACGGCTTTGATGAATATGGGTTCAGCTGTATGCGAAGCTTATTATCGGGCTTTGCCTCTTTTGATTATATCTGCAGATCGTCCGATGCATCTATTGAACAGACTGGAGGGACAAACTATTCCGCAAGCAAATATATTTCAAAGAACAACCAACCTTTCTGTTGACGTTGATGATCGTGGAAAAGAAGGAAATTTATTTGCCAATAGACTTATCAATCAAGCTTTGATAGCTTTAACTTCACCTTGCAGCGGTCCGGTACATATCAATATCCATTTTGACAATCCTATTCATGACTTTGTGGACGAATCTCTGGCTGAGGTGAGAAAGGTTAATATTGTACCTGTATATCCAACAGCAGAATTATACCTTCCCACGCAAGCGGCCAAAGATTGTCATAAGGTGATGGTCCTTGTAGGGCAAATGCCCTATGACAAAGATGTCTGTGAAGCTGTGAAGTATCTCAAGGAAAGAGGATGCCTGGTATTGGCAGAGCCTCTAAGTAATCTTGGAGCAGAGATATTGGATGTTGCCCATCTTGATATGATCCTTAAGGCGGTTGATAGATCAGAATGGCAAAGTCTTGCTCCCGATCTCCTTATTACATTCGGAGGCAATATCGTTTCCAAGCGGATAAAAGAGCTTTTAGTTCGATTTGCCCCGAAGAAGCATTGGCATATCAGTCACACATTCCCGGTCAAAGATCCGGATCCTTATGACTCTATGACTGATCTTTTTGATTGCAAAGTGACAGATTTTGTAGAGTCCCTCTCTCTTCACATAGATACTTTGGAGATAGACAAGAGCTATCAATTGCTTTGGTCTTATCTTGAGAATGTACTCCCTGAGCCAAAACCTCTACACAAGGCTTCTTCTTTTGCTTATATGCAAAAATTGCTGACCGCCCTTCCGGAAGAGTCCAATCTTGTCCTTGGCAATAGCTCTATTGTAAGATTGTCCATGCTGTTTGACTTCCCAAAAGATACTCATGTTTTTTGCAATAGGGGAGTGTCCGGGATAGATGGATCTTTGTCCACAGCTTTGGGGATTGCTCTCAAAAGTGATCGTCACACTTATGTATTTATTGGAGATTTGAGCCTTCTGTATGATATGAATGTAATGAGACAGAAGTTGCCGAGTAACATGACCATTGTGCTACTAAACAATCATGGAGGTGCTATCTTCCATGAAATCCCGGCTCTTCAAAAGGCAGATAAGGCTGTGTTGGATGATTTTATAGCTTCATCGCATACAATCTCCCCAAAAGGGTGGGCAGAGGATAATAATATAGTGTATCGAAGAATATACGACTCCAATGAATTGGATGAATGTCTGGCTCCGTCTAATCTGCCCAATCTTATCGAAATAGTGATGGATATTGAGGAGCAAGCAGATGAGCTAAACCATTTTATGAGAAATATAAGACTAAACCTAAACAACTAAATAATCAAAGAAACTATGAGTAACATCGTTTGGAAAGAAATAAAGAAATATGAGGATATCCTTTTTGAGTTTCATGAAGGGATTGCTAAGATTACAATCAACAGACCTCATGTAAGAAATGCTTTCACTCCTACCACAACAATGGAGATGAGTGATGCCTTTAGAATTTCAAGAGAGGATCCAAAAATCAGGGTTGTCGTATTGACCGGAGCTGGTGATAAGGCTTTCTGTAGTGGAGGAGATCAGAATGTCAAGGGTAAAGGTGGATATGTAGGACCTGATGGTGTCCCCAGACTCAATATCTTGGATGTGCAAAAGCAAATTCGTTCTATCCCCAAGCCTGTCATTGCCATGGTCAATGGTTTTGCCATTGGTGGGGGGCATGTGTTGCATTTGGTATGTGACTTAAGTATAGCTTCCGAGAATGCAATCTTTGGTCAGACCGGACCTCGTGTAGGTAGTTTTGATGCAGGACTTGGTGCATCTTACATGGCTCGTTGCATTGGACAGAAAAAGACTCGTGAGATATGGTTCCTTTGTCGTAAATACAATGCTCAAGAAGCCTTGGATATGGGACTTGTCAATAAGGTAGTTCCCCTTGATCAGTTGGAAGAAGAGGTGGTCGCTTGGGCCAAAGAGATTATGCTTCTAAGCCCTCTTGCTATCCGGTTGATTAAGGCAGGTCTTAATGCAGAGCTTGATGGACAAATAGGTATTCAAGAACTTGCGGGAGATGCCACCTTGCTATACTATTTGACAGATGAGGCACAGGAAGGTAAGAATGCTTTCTTAGAAAAGAGAAAGCCGGACTTTGATCAATACCCTATGTTCCCATGATTGGACAAGAGGTTTCTTTATATCGACGGGATCTGCAATTTAAGTTCCCGGCAAAAACATCGAGGGGCACTTATCTTGAGCGCCCCTCTTGGTACATTGTCTACCGACCAACCGAAATCGATAAATCTTTTATGGGAGAGGTTTCTCCTTTGGTCGACCTTTCGCCCGAATACATTGCCCAGAGAGATAATTTCGATGCTGTTGTCAAATATATTGCACAGCTTCTTGTCGAGGAAGATTTGCAAACAGTCATATCTTCATGCCATTTCTCTTCTATCAAATTTGCGTTGGAGAGTATCAGTCAAGCTATTGCCATTTATCAAGGTAAGCTAAGTCTTTCGATGGATAAGGGCATAGAGACCAATGGACTTGTTTGGATGGGGGATAAGGACGAAATGATGTCACGTTTGAAGATGAAGTTGCACGAAGGGTATAAGTGTATCAAGTTTAAGATTGGTGCAATTGATTTTGATAGCGAACTGGATTTAATTAAATCTGTCAGAAAAGAGTACTCTCCTGAAGAGATAACGATTAGGTTGGATGCCAATGGTGCATTCAAAACCTACGATGAGGCGATGCAAAAGATTGATCGACTTTCTCGGTTTGATATTCACTCTCTTGAGCAGCCTGTCAGGCAAGGGCAATTTGCCTTGATGAGCCGAATCATAAGTAATAGTCCTATTGCGATTGGTTTGGATGAAGAGCTTATTGATATTCTTTCCAAGGATAGGGAAAGACTGATAGATGAACTCAAACCCGACTATTTGGTTATTAAACCAACACTCCATGGAGGACTTTCCGGAGCTGAGGATTGGGCCAACCTTATACTAAATCGTGGAGGCAATTATTGGATTACCTCTGCGCTGGAGGGCAATATAGGACTTCAGAGCATTGCTATATGGTGTCTTAGCCATTATGACAATGTCAATTTGGCATACGGATTGGGTACCGGTGATCTTTTTACCAACAACTTGCCCCATCAGCATCAGATAACTTCAGGTATATTGCACCTTAAGTCATGTAACCAGATAGCAGTGGATAAACTCATATCCGATTCCATTAGAATATTGTAAGTCAATGATTAAACGCTATTCCAAAGAGATACAGAAGGATCTTGATTTATTCGTACGAAGATGGCAAGATCCCGGAGTCTTAGATATGGAAGCTTCTACAAGTGGAAGTACGGGAAGTCCAAAAATAATCTCTATACCAAAGTCGGCAATGAAGGTGAGTGCTTCTATCTCTAACCAATTCTTTGGGCTCCAAAAGGGGATGAATGTGATGCTTTGTATGCCTATGCAGTCAATAGCGGCGCAGATGTTGGTTGTAAGGTCTATCTTGGCGAAGGCAAATCTTGTTGTAGTCAAGCCACAAAAGGACCCATTTGTAGAAATATCAAAGGAAGAAAAAGTCGATTTTGTCTCTTTGACACCTTATCAATTGGCTCATATTCTTCAAAATACCACCTCTAAGGAGAAGTTGAAGCAGGTCTCAATCATTCTCCTTGGAGGTGCTCCACTTTCTATAGCAATGGAAGGTGAGTTAATCAAATGGAACAACAGAATATATCTCTCTTATGGAATGACAGAGACTTTGTCCCACATTGCACTTCGTGAGATTGCGCCTATCCATTCGGACGTCTTTAGACTCCTTCCGGGATATCAGATACAAACTTCTGATAGTGGGGCTTCAATACGTGTCCCTTGGTCTGATAGCCTTTTGAAGACTTCTGATATTTTGGAGTTGGAGACAGATCAATCTTTCAGAGTGCTGGGGCGTTGTGACAATGTTATCAATAGTGGAGGAGTGAAGATATTTCCCGAAGAACTGGAGCATTGTTTGTCAAATATTATTGACTGTCCGTATTGTGTTACATACAAATCGCACAAAAGTCTTGGATCAGCGGTAGCTCTTATGACCGAGGAACCCATAGATATTCAAAAGATAGAGCGTGTTCTGAGGAACGTTAATCCTCATTTTATTCCCAAATATTACTTCGTTCACAATATACCACGAGTGAAAAATGGCAAAATAGACCGACAAATGGCAGCTGAGATAGTTGCTGATTTAGATGAAAATAGATAAGAAATAGCGGGGAAGTATTGCTTCTTGTAAGGGGCAAATTGCATATTCAAACCATTTTTGAATGATAACCTTTGAGTCTTTTATTAGCTTTTGAAAGAGAAGAAAGGACCTTAAACCTCTTTAATTGTATAAATAATGTAAATATTTCAGGCCTTTATTTAGCCCGAAATCGGCACTTTATTGACCTTGAAACACCTCTATTTTGTAAGAAAAATAAAGATAATGTGACAAAATCGATATATTGATATGTTAATTTATATATACGGCACTTTTGATTTGCAAGTTGGCGGCTCAAAAATTGACTTTAGACCACCCTTTTTTGGAAGGTCGCGCGACTTACAATCCATTCTCGCGCTACCTTGAACCTATACTCGCGCGAGGTTGCACCTGAAGTAGCGCGACTTCGCATGTCAAGGTCGCGCGAGATCAGATCTAAAGTCGCGCGAGAATAGATTGCATCTCGCGCGACCTTATTTGTTAAAATAGCGCATAAAAAAAGCCCGTTTTGTACTATTAAAACGGGCAAAGTCGGTAAGAAGGGCAGAGTTCCCTAACCCCGGAATGTATGGATTTGGGTATGAATTAGGTCTGTTAGAGCTCCTTTTTGAGTATTATGTGAGACAATAATATTTAACAAATAAGCTATTCTTTCTGTGAGCTTCACAGCCCAGATTAAAAGACAATCCGTATGGTTGATTTTGATGTTTGCCTCGATGGCAATTTGTTCGGAGCTTATGGAACATACCTTACCCGCTTGGAGGGATCCTCCACCAAGCAGTATGACAATCAAAAGTATGGTAAGTAATATAACTGTCTCCATGGTTTTTATTCTGTTATTGAGCCAATATACGAATAATCAAAGAGATTATCAATGGTTGAGCTCCTCTTGTTGTGTAAATAAAGAGAAGTGATGGAATATCGAAAAATGAAGCGTTTTCATACATTTCGAGGCAAAAAAGCCCCTTTTTCATTAGATTGTAATATTCGAACAGTATGCAAAAGATATCTTTTACTTTAGTTCTCTTAGTTTGCTCCTTGGCTGACCTATAAAGCTCTATGAGATAATTCAATTTGTTTGAGAAGCCCCTTATAATTCATTTATTCAGAGCCGGAAATCTATTATTGTTACGAAAAAGTCTTTTTATTGTGGCATTCCCGTTCCTTATTGTTACCTTTGTATAACGTAACTAACAAACAATAAAAGTCGCTACTGCTATTATGAATAAGATAGTTGAAAAGGAGTATTTCTCACCTAAAGTCGTAAAGATGGTGGTGGAAGCACCTCGAATAGCTAAAGCTCGCAAACCTGGACACTTTGTAATTGTCCGTGCTGATGAAAATGGTGAACGAATACCATTGACTATAGCTCAGTCAGATCTTGAAAAAGGTACGATTACCTTGGTTATTCAAGCCGTTGGTAAATCATCACAAAAGATTTGTGCTAAGGAGGTCGGTGAATATTTGGCAGACGTGGTGGGCCCATTGGGTAAAAGCACACACATCGAAAAGGTTGGTACGGTAGTCTGTGCCGGCGGTGGTGTAGGTGTAGCTCCATTGTTCCCAATAGTTGAAGGATTTCATAAAGCCGGCAATAGAGTGGTTGTTGTCCTTGCGGCAAGAACCAAAGAGCTCGTTATCCTTGAAAAACAAATGCGTGAAGTGTGTGATGAGGTAATCATCATGACAGATGATGGGTCTTATGGACAAAAGGGACTCGTTACAGATGGTATCGAACAAGTTATCAAAAGAGAGAAAGTGGACCAATGTGTGACTATTGGACCGGCTATCATGATGAAGTTTGTAGCTCTTTTGACAAAGAAATATAATATTCCGACCGTATCTTCACTCAATACGATTATGGTAGATGGTACCGGTATGTGTGGAGCTTGTCGTATTACGGTAGATGGGAAAACCAAATTCGTATGTGTCGATGGTCCCGAATTTGATGCACATAAGGTTGATTTTGATGAGTTATTAATGCGCTTAAGCGCCTATAAGAGCCTTGAAAAGTGATGGAAAATACTCAAGCTACACGTCGCAAGGAAGCATGGCGTGAGGAACTCAGAGCACGGATGAAAAATAAAGAACGGATGCAGCTCGAAAGAGTTGTGATGCCGGAGTTGGATCCCAAGTACCGTGCGACAAAACTTACCGAAGAGGTAAACTTGGGACTTACCAAGGAACAAGCGATGGCTGAAGCCAGACGTTGTTTAGACTGTCCCAAACCGGGATGTATGACCGGATGTCCGGTTAGTATCAATATTCCGGATTTTATTAAGAATATCGAACGAGGCGAATTTAATGAGGCTGCCAATATCTTGCGCGAGACAAGCTCACTTCCGACAGTGTGCGGGCGTGTGTGTCCACAAGAGAAGCAATGCGAAAGTCAATGTATCTATACAAAATCTTTCCAAAAGCCTGCCGTTGCGATTGGTTATCTTGAGCGTTTTGCTGCAGACTACCAGCGGACAAGTGGCGAAATGGATTTGCCTGAGATGGCAGAGCCTAATGGCAAAAGTATTGCTGTCGTAGGATCGGGACCCGCAGGATTGTCATTTGCCGGAGATATGGCAAAGCTTGGTTATTCTGTAACTGTATTTGAAGCTCTTCACGAAATAGGTGGCGTATTGAAATATGGTATCCCCGAATATCGTCTTCCAAACGATGTGGTGCAAAGTGAGATAGATCTCCTCGAAAGAATGGGTGTTCGCTTCGAAACGGACACTATCGTTGGTCGCACACTGAGCTATGACGACATTTTAGAGATGGGATTTAGTGGAATGTTCGTGGGTTCCGGTGCCGGATTACCCAGATTTATGAATATCCCCGGTGAGAACTTTGTCGGTGTGATGTCCTCAAATGAATACCTTACTCGTGTCAATTTGATGCACGCGGCAGAAGCTGACAGCGACACTCCTGTGATGAGAGGTCGTAGAGTGGCTGTCATTGGAGGTGGTAATACTGCAATGGACTCTGTGCGTACAGCGAAGAGATTGGGTGCTGAGCGTGCGATGATTATCTATCGTCGTAGCGAGGAAGAGATGCCCGCTCGTGTGGAAGAGGTAAAGCATGCCAAAGAAGAAGGAGTCGAATTCCTTACTCTACACAATCCAATAGAATATATTGGTGACGAAACAGGCAAGGTGAAGGCAATGAAACTTCAGAAAATGGAGCTTGGCGAACCTGATGCCAGCGGAAGGCGCAAGCCGGTCGAAATAGTTGGAGCAATCGAAGAAATCGAAGTGGATGAAGTGATTGTAAGTATTGGGGTTTCTCCCAACCCACTTATCCCAAGATCTATCGAAGGACTTAAGGTAACCCCCAAAGGTACTATCGAGGTCGATGCAGACAATCGTACAGATATCCCAACCATATTTGCAGGTGGTGACATTGTAAGAGGTGGTGCTACTGTAATTTTGGCAATGGGTGATGGTCGAAAGGCTGCCGCTAATATGCATCAACAATTGATGAATAAGTAAGGCACTTTTTAAGACAAAGTGTCAAAAATAATAGAGCTGCATTCAAGTGTGAGATTTGAATGCAGCTTTTTTTGTGAATAGGGTTCTGTTTCTCCTATATATATTATAAACCCCTAATTACTTTTGGGGATACTGTCATATCTTTCTTTCAATACAATGATACCATAACAAATTGAACTTTTAGGTCTCTTGTCAATCTGTCAGAAGAAATTTTTTTTCAAAGTCAGATACTTTTGGCACACCTCTTGCTTATACTTATGTCGAAAGCGCAAAGCGACGAAAATAAGGTTGGAGCATATCCGTCTATGGTTGCTTAGTAAAGCGCATTCAATTAATACAAATAGAAAAATAAGAAAGGAAAATATATTATGGGAAAGATTATTGGAATTGACTTAGGTACAACCAACTCATGTGTTGCTGTACTCGAGGGTAACGAACCAATCGTTATTGCAAACAGTGAAGGTAAGAGAACAACTCCTTCTGTCGTAGCATTTGTAGAGGGTGGTGAAAGAAAGATTGGAGACCCGGCTAAGCGTCAGGCGATCACCAATCCACAAAAAACCATCTACTCAATCAAGAGGTTTATGGGGGAAACTTACGATCAAGTAAGTAAGGAAATTGGAAGAGTACCGTTTAAGGTCGAAAAAGGAGACAACAATACTCCGAGAGTAGACATTGACGGAAGATTATATACACCGCAAGAAATTTCAGCAATGGTACTTCAGAAGATGAAGAAAACAGCTGAAGATTATCTTGGACAAGAAGTGACAGAAGCTGTTATTACAGTGCCGGCATACTTCAATGACTCACAGCGTCAGGCTACTAAAGAAGCCGGTGAGATTGCAGGACTAAAAGTTAGACGTATCGTCAATGAGCCTACTGCAGCTTCTCTTGCTTATGGTCTTGATAAGTCTGATAAGGATATGAAGATTGCAGTCTTCGACCTTGGTGGTGGTACGTTTGATATATCAATCCTTGAACTTGGTGATGGTGTATTCGAGGTTAAATCAACAAATGGTGATACACACCTCGGTGGTGATGACTTTGACCACGTAATTATCGATTGGCTGGCTGATGAGTTCTTGAAAGAAAAGAATGTGGACCTTCGTAAGGATCCAATGGCTGCTCAAAGACTAAAAGAAGCTGCTGAGAAAGCTAAGATCGAGTTGTCATCATCTTCATCTACGGAGATCAACCTTCCGTATATTACAGTGGTGGACAATATGCCTCAACACCTTGTTCAGACTTTGACAAGAGCTAAATTTGAGCAATTGGCAGACAGATTGATACAAGCTTGTGTAGCTCCATGCCAACAGGCTCTTTCTGATGCAGGAATGAGTGCAAGCGAAATCGATGAGGTAATCCTTGTAGGTGGTTCGACACGTATCCCCGCAATTCAAGAAAAGGTAAAAGCTATCTTCGGTAAAGAGCCAAGCAAGGGAGTTAACCCGGACGAAGTGGTAGCTGTTGGTGCCGCAATCCAAGGTGGGGTACTTACCGGTGAAGTAAAAGATGTGCTTCTTCTTGACGTAACTCCGCTATCTTTGGGTATCGAAACAATGGGCGGTGTGATGACTAAGCTGATAGATGCCAACACAACTATCCCAACAAAGAAGAGTCAGATCTTCTCTACGGCCGCAGACAACCAACCCTCGGTAGAGATTCATGTCCTCCAAGGAGAAAGATCTATGGCTGCAGACAATAAGAGCATTGGTCGTTTCAACCTTGATGGTATTACTCCGGCTCCAAGAGGTGTGCCACAGATTGAAGTAACCTTCGATATCGATGCAAACGGTATCCTGAATGTTACAGCTCTTGATAAGGCTACTAACAAGCAACAGCATATCACAATCGAAGCTTCAAGCGGACTTTCTGATGAAGAAATCAACAGAATGAAGGAAGAGGCACAGGCAAATGCTGAAGCAGACCAAAAAGCAAAGGAAAGAATTGACAAGATCAACCAAGCTGACCAAATGATCTTCCAAACAGAGAAACAGCTCAAAGACCTTGGTGACAAACTTCCGGATGACAAGAAAACGCAAATCGAATCAGCATTAGAAAAGCTTAAGTCTGCACACAAAGCTCAAGACCTCGACGCAATAGACAAGGCAATGGAAGAGCTAAACTCTATCTTCCACGCTGCAAGCGAAGAAATGTACAAGAATGCAGGTGCTCAGCAGCAAGCAGGTCCACAGCCAAATCAAGGCCCACAGCAAAATCCGGGAAATAACAACGGAGGCCAAGACGATGTAACAGACGTAGACTTCGAAGAGGTGAAGTAAAAAACAAGTCATATAACAATACATATGATGCAACACAATCAATAGCATCATAAAGAACCAAAAGGGATGTGCCAAACCAGCACATCCCTTTTTTAGTGTCAAAGTGTACTTATAATATACTGCGTGAATATCTAAAAGATGATACTGTCCCAAAAAAGTGTGTAAGACCCAAGACTATTATCTTTGAAATTACAAACTAAAAAACGATAAAAAGCATGAACCTTACACAAGTACAAATTAAAGAAATTATTTCGAATTGTCTGTC